>JAWLEM010000008.1:0-29721 GCA_041686115.1 Bacteroidales bacterium | reverse complement strand
GTGAGGTAATGAAAGAATCAGCAATCATTGCCTTAGAATATATTAAATCACATGCCGATGAGCTGAAGATTCCCGAAACTGCTTTCGATAACTGGAATATTCATATTCATGTGCCTGAAGGTGCCATACCAAAGGATGGCCCGTCGGCAGGGGTTACAATGGCCACATCGATTGCATCAATTTTTACACAGCGAAAGGTGAAAAATAAAATTGCCATGACCGGTGAAATTACCCTGCGAGGAAAAGTTTTACCCGTGGGTGGGATAAAAGAAAAAATTTTGGCTGCAAAAAGAGCCAATATTACAGATATAATTTTGTCCGAAGAAAACAGGAAAGACCTTTCGAAAATTAAAGATATTTATCTTAAAGGATTGAAATTTCATTTTGTAAATGAAATAATGGATGTGCTGGAAATAGCTTTGTTGAAAGAAAAGGTTAAAAAATCACTCAGGTTTGAGTAGTTAATGATAATAATTTTGACATGAAATATAATAGAACAGCTGATTACTAAGAGATTTCAATTTTTAGATGATTTGCTTGATAATTATTGATTATTCCTTAAATTTATATTTTTATTTAATGATGTTTAATTATTAAAACTATGAAAATGGGAGCAGGTTTATTTTGGGGTATTTTATTAATCCTTATCGGTTTGGGAATAGTAATTCGTGTTGTATTTAACATCGATTTCCCACTGATTAAATTCATCATTGCCTTTTTCTTTATTTTTATTGGCATTAAAATTCTTATCGGAAACCAAAATTTCTGGCATGGAGAAAAAGACGAGGACACAACTATTTTTAGCGAAAGCAAAATTAATGGATTGGATGAAAACTTTAAGGAGTATAATGTAATTTTTGGCAGTTCAATTATTGATTTAAGGGGTGTTGACCTTTCAAAAGAATCTAAAGAAATTAAGATCAATACAATTTTTGGAAGTTCATTTGTGAAACTCGACGAAAACACTCCTGTTAAAATAAAAGCCGATGCCGCTTTTGCTTCGGCAAAATTACCCAATGGCAATACGGCGGCTTTTGGTACCGGATATTATGAAAACGAATATTTTAAAAGAGATACAAACTATATTTATATTAAAGGCGATGTGGTTTTTGGGAGTCTTGAAATAAAAAGCTATTAATTATAGTAATTCACACAATTAAAAAAAGGGAGCTCAGTATTTTTTCGGCTCCCTTTTCTTGTTTTATTACTTCCGTATATAATCAAAAGCTTTATTGATGGATTCTCTTACTTTGTCCAGATTTTCATCAAAGCTGTTTTTAATTTTGTGCCAGTTTTCGTCCTGCGATTCTTTTAAGTCGCTAAATTTTTCTTCCATCGACTTTTTATATTCTTTAATATGTTCAACCTGTTCATTGATTTTAATTTTTAAATCTTCGCTGGCATGTTTGGCTTTTTCTTCCAGTTCGTCAATTTTCTCGGCTGCATCCTGAATCCATAATTCTGCTTTTTCATAGAATTCTTGCTTATCAGCATTTACATGGGTCAAAAAATCTTCAAAATCAGCTACAAGATCATCCCATTTATCTTTACCTGAGTTTTTTAATTCATCAAATTTTTGATCAAGTTTTTTTCGCTGATCGATGAGTGAATTGATTTTATCCTCAAGCTCATTAATGTTGCCTTCGGTATTTTGCCTTGCTTCCATAGCCTTGGCTTCCATCTCCAGAATTCTGGCCTGCAGTCGTTTCACTATTATTTCTGCTTTTATTTCATAATCTTTACGGTCTGTTTTTTTCTTTTCTTTCATGGTTCTTAATTTTTTGATTAGACACTTAATATTATACTAAAAATGACAGAGAATAGCAAGTTTTTGTTCAAAAAAATTATTATTAGGTAAATTAATTTGCATGTAATGCCGGGTTATATTACATTGATTTTTTTATTAATTCCGATACGCGAAATCTTAGCATATTGTTAAAAATGGAGATTATTGATCAAACAGGGCGTAAATTAAGCATTGCTCATCACCCTAAAAAAATTGTTTCTTTAGTACCGTCAATTACCGAATTGTTATTCGGACTTGGCCTGGGAAATAAAATAGCAGGCATCACCGATTACTGTATACATCCGGCTGATGGTGTTGTGACCAAAAGGAAAATCGGAGGGCCAAAGAATATTGAAATAGCGGAGATATTATCTTTAAATCCTGACCTGGTAATTGCATCAAAAGAAGAAAATGAAAAAGAGCCGGTTGAAAGATTAAAGGAAAAATGTAATGTTTATATTAGCGACGTAAAAAGCATTAATCTCGCACTTAGCCTCATTGCTGATATAGGATCATTAACCGGGAGAGAGCATAAATCAGAGATAATGATCAGGCAAATAGAAACCGGATTAAAAAATCTTAGCAATAGCATAAAAACAAAAAAGCGAGCTGTATACCTGATTTGGAACAATCCTTTAATGACAATCAATTCAGATACGTTTATTAATGATATGCTTCGCTTGGCAGGTTTCGAAAATGTATTTTCACAAAAATCCAAACGTTATCCGCAAATATCCAGGCAAGAAATAAAAACCCAAAATCCTGATTATATTTTGTTGTCAACAGAACCTTATCCTTTTTTTAATGAGCATGTTACTCAATTCAGTAACGAGTTTCCTAAGAGTAAAATTCTTTTAGTCGATGGTGAAATGTTTTCGTGGTATGGCTCACATTTATTAAAAGTACCTGAATATTTCAAACATTTGTTATAAGTTTGTTGAATGATTTATTAAACACATTATGATTTCTGGTGTTTTATAATTGACTATTTTGGTAAGATTAAAAATTAGAAAAAATGAATAAAATTGCAGTTTTTCCGGGGTCGTTCGATCCTTTTACTGTTGGCCACGAATCAATTGTTAACAGGGCTTCGCTTCTTTTTGATAAAATATACATTGCTATAGGTTTTAATCCTAAAAAGGATGCATTATTTTCACTGGATGAGCGTAAAGCTTTTATTAACCAGGTTTTTGATACTAATCCGAAAATAGAGGTTATTCATTTCGAAGGCTTAACCATTAATGTTTGTAAAGATGTTAATGCCAGTTATATTTTGCGTGGTTTAAGAACAGCAGCAGATTTTGAGTATGAGCGTGCTATAGCTCAGGTAAACAAAGCAATGCATCATGGAATTGAAACGGTGTTTTTCCTTACGATGCCCGAACATACTCCTGTAAATTCTTCAATTGTACGCGATATTCTTCGTCATGGTGGTGATGCAAGTCAGTTTATTCCACTAAAGATGAACATGAAAAAATTTAAATAATAAAGTAAATGAAGTTTTGGGCTGGGTCTTTTATTGTTTTTTTCTCTCTTTTATCTCTGGTTTCAGTAGGAAACAATGTTACTCTAAAAGGTAACATTCCGGAATATGCAGGCGATGAATTAACTTTTCTGGCATATTCCGATTTAATTACCTATACAGAAAAAGAGCTTTGTACAACCATTGTTGATGAGCATGGCGACTTTTCCTGCTCATTCGAAGTAGATCAAACCAGGTATGTTTTTTTACACCTTGGTGTTTATGAGGCTTTTGTGTTTGTTGAGCCCGGAAAAGAGTATGAACTCCTTTTCCCTGAAAAGGAAGAGAAGTCAATAATTGATGAATTAAATCCCTATTTCGAACCGGTTTTGTATCATCTGGGTGTAGAAAATACTTCCGAAGAGGAATTGAATTATCAGTTGGCTTATTTTGATGATGTTTATACTAAGGTGATTAATGAGAATGCGTATCTGATTTACTCAAAATCAAAGGATCTTAATGTTGACAGTTCTTTGCAAAAACTGGATTCTATTTTCAGTGAGGTAGATCACCCCTTTTTCAGAGATTTTAAAAAATACAGGTTTGCTTCTTTCAGGCATATTTCCTACCAGGAAAAAATGAAAAGTATTTCCAATACCTACTATTTGAATCAAAAAATATTATATCACAATCCTGCCTATATGGAATTGTTTAATCAGGTGTACGATAAATATTTTCAGTATTTCGGACGGACAGAATATGGGAGCCGCATTTATAAAGATATTAGTGAGTTAAAGAGTATCACATCATTAAAGCAAACATTGGGCAAAGATTCAATACTTACCAACGATCGTTTAAAAGAACTGGTAATTTTAAAGTGTTTGCACGATGAGTTTTACCACGATAAATTTCCACGTTCGGCCATGCTTGTGGTTTTAGATTCATTAACAATCCAGACAGAAATTCCCGAACATAAAATAATTGCCCAAAATATCAGGAAAAAGGTAACTAAATTATTGGTTGGCCATAAACCACCCGAATTTAAATTGTATGATAAGGACAGTAACCTGGTTTCGCTTGACACTTACAGAGGCAGGTATGTGTATATGGGCTTTTGTACAACCATAAGTTATGCTTGTATTCAGGAGTATGATAAATTACAAAGACTGCATGAACTTCATCAGGATTATTATGAAATTATTGTACTATCAATGGATGAGAGCTTAAATCATATGAAAAGGTTTATTGAGAAAAAAGGTTATACCTATACATTTTTACATTATGGAAACCAGCCTGAAGTATTTAAAGATTATGATATAAGAGCTTTTCCTACTTATTATTTTATTGATAAGGAAGGCAGGTTGTTAATGTCGCCTGCTCCTGCACCCGATGAAAAGATTGAACAGTACATTTTTCAAAAAATGAAAGAAGCGGGTGATTTGTAAGTAAAACTATTTGATGATTTCTCCGGCTTTTAAAACTTCAATAATCGACGGGAAAGTATTGTTGATTACCATAGGTATATCTGAATAATCAAGCCATTTAACTTCTGTAATATCTTCTTCGGTTTGGGGTTTTAGTTTATCCTGCCCACTATAAAACATCTTGTACCAGTAAGTTTTTTTCAGGATCATTTGATGGTTTAAATTGTAGGTATGGTATGTTGTAGTAATATGATTCAATAACTGAATTTCTTCTATTCCGCACTCTTCTTGCACTTCTCTGACAGCTCCTTGTTCCGGGGCTTCATCTTTTTCTAATTTCCCTTTTGGTAAGTCCCATTTTTCACGTCGAAAAATAGCCAGGAATTGATTGTTTTCATTTTTTACCAGTCCGCCGGCTGCCTCAATAATCTCAAAAAGCCCCGAAAATATTTTAAAAGTTGATTCGATATCTTTACAAAAAATATAAAGGTTTTTTATGCTTTCATCAGTACTGAATATTTCTAATATCCCTTTCAGTAACTCCCTGTTTGTAAAATAATGTTTTAAACTTTTATCCCCATCAATTAAGTCCTTATCTCGATTGATAAAAAAAACTGTTCTCTGGTTATAAAAAACTTTATACATTTGTGTCATGGATCATTTAGAAGAAAAAATTGCTGAATCGTTGTTGCAAATTAAGGCAATAAAGTTACAACCTGCAAATCATTTTACATGGGCTTCGGGTTGGTATTCTCCAATATATTGCGATAACCGTAAAACATTGTCATATCCGCAAATTAGGGATTTAATAAAAAACAGTTTTGTAAAAGTTATTACAGAGAAGTTTGAAAAACCTGATTTTATTGCAGGAGTGGCAACAGGTGCCATAGCCATTGGTGCTTTAGTAGCCGATGCTTTAAATTTACCGTTTATTTATGTAAGGCCAAAACCTAAAGAGCATGGTCTGGGAAATATGATCGAAGGTGAAATACCGTCAGGAAAGAAAACGATTGTTATCGAGGATCTTATTTCTACAGGTAAAAGTAGTTTAAAAGCTGTAGAAACATTGCGTGCAGAAAAGGTTGAAGTAATTGGCATGGCTGCTATTTTCACCTATAATTTTAAAGTATCGGCAGATAATTTTAAGAATGCAAGCGTTAAATTAGAAACGTTATGTAACTACGAAAAATTAATACCTTTTGCATTAAAAACCGGATATATTAAGGAGTCAGACCTGGAGACATTAAATCAGTGGAGAATCGACCCGGGAAATTGGGGTAAATAAATGATTAATTAAACCGATAATTAAAAGATGAGCAAATACACAAGTAAAGTAGGTAAAATTAACAAACAGAATCAATTCATATACGAATTCTTTTCAGATTTCAGGAATTTGGAAAGTGTAATTCCTAAAGATAAAATATCTGATTTCGAGGCTACAGAAGATACCTGTAAATTTAAAATTGACGGAATAGGGCAGGCAGGGTTGAAAACTATTGAAAAGGAACCTTATCAATTAATTAAAATTTCGAGCGACGGAAAATCTCCATTCAGTTTTAATTTTTGGATTCAGCTAAAACCTGTTGAAGATGAGCAAAATATTACAGCTGTAAGACTTACCATTGATGCTCAATTAAATCCAATGATGAAAATGATGGCAGGAAAACACCTCCAAAAAGGAATCGATTCGCTGGTAGATCATATGGTAACTTTTTTTAATGAAAAGGAAGGATAGTTCAGAAGATCATAATCAGATAATAAATTCAATCTCTTTAAATTCGAATTCTTTCTTTTCATTATCCGCGGTCAATACTTGTAAGTGTCCGTATTCATTAACCCCGATTATTTTTGCATTAAAAACTTTGCCATCCCATTTAAACTTATATGGCTTGTTAAACCGGTACAATCCTTTTATATATTCACGGTTAAGCTGATTGGCCTGGCCCGATTTAAGTTTTAAATAGTATTTCTGTATTTTTTCCCGGATATGAATCAACTCATCTTTTACAGAATAATTTTTGCCGGTAATTTGTTTTAATGATACAGGGTTAGGTGCATCGCTGTTAAATTTTTCCTGGTTTAAGTTAAACCCAATTCCGGCAATTGAATAATTTATGGTTGATCCTTTTATACTGTTTTCGATAAGTATTCCGGCAAGTTTTTTATCTTCATAATAAATGTCATTTGGCCATTTAATTTTTATACCAGGAGTTTTTGATTTGGCATATTCGTATAAACCCAGCGATATTACTTTCGATAATAAATAATGTTGATCTATAGGCAAAAAATCAGGAAATAAAATAATACTAAAAGTAAGGTTTTTATCTTTTTCACTCTCCCATGTGTTCTGCCCCAAGCCACGCCCAGCTGATTGATTTGGTGTAAAAACAATTGTTCCTTCGTCAATATCTTCTGTTTTTAATAATTCAGAAGCATAGGAGTTTGTAGAATGAACCGAATTAATTTCAATTATTATATTCCATTTGTTCATCACATAAATTTTTTATAAAGGTAAATCGAAAAATGGAAAACATGACAGTATATTAAAAAAACTGACAATTTCTTGGACAAAAATCGCCTAAATTCTAAAAAAAGTGACAATTTTACCGTGTAAGCAATAAACTTTTAAAAGTGTTTTAAAAGGAATGGTTTTTGAGTATAATAGCAAACAATAACTTAAACATAAACAGAGTTTTAAAAATATTTGGGTAATTTGATTACCTTTGTAAAAAAATTTTTAATGGTAAATAAAAATAAAGAAGATTATACAACAGCAGAGTTAATTAGTGCAATTATTGAAGGGGTATTAAAAAAGAAGGGTAAAAATCCAGTTAGCCTGGATTTAACAAAAATTGAAAATTCATTTTGTAGCAACTTTATTATATGCCATGGTGATTCTAATACACAGGTAGAGGCTATTGCCGATTCGGTTCAGGAAACTGTTCGTGAAAATATTGGATTGAAAGTCTCACATAAAGAAGGGCTGGATAATGCAACCTGGGTGTTGCTTGATTATTCCGATGTAATCGTTCATATCTTTCAGCCCGAATATCGTGATTTATATAAATTGGAAGATTTGTGGGCTGATGCAGAGCTTACAAAATTTGAAGATGTTGTGAAATAATTTAAAGGAGAAATAAAGGAATGACTGAAAATAACGGATCGTTGAATAACAACAAGAATAATCAGCAAAATAATAACAATAACAGCAGCAATAGCAACAATAAAGGAAATAAACCTAAGTTTAATATTTATTGGGTGTATGGATTAATTGCCCTTGTATTTATTGGAGTGCAATTGTTTAGTTTTTCGCCGGGTCCAAAAGAAATTACAATGCAGGAGTTTGAGCGTGACATGCTCAAAAATGGCGATGTTGAAAAAATAGAAGTTGTAAATAAAGAAAAAGCAAATATTTATATCAAAGAAGATAGATTAAATGATGCCAGATATAAAGATTTGTTTGATAACTCTTTTTCTAATGTTTCTCAGGAAGGCCCGCATTTTTATTTTACAATCGGATCTGTTGAATATTTCGAAAGATGGATAAAGGATGCACAAGAAGAATATCTGGATGGAGATTATATTGAGATAAGTTACAAAACCCAGCCAAATTATATGAGAGACATTATTGGCTGGTTATTACCTATTTTTATTATCCTGGCAATCTGGATTTTTATTTTCCGCAGAATGTCTAAAGGAGGAGGCCCAGGCGGTGGGGGAAATATTTTTAGCGTAGGAAAATCAAAGGCTCAGCTATTCGACAAAGAAAGCAACATTAAAATTGACTTTAAGGATGTTGCAGGATTGGAAGAAGCAAAAATTGAGGTGCGTGAAATAGTAGATTTCCTTAAAAAACCAAAGAAATATACCGATTTGGGTGGTAAAATCCCTAAAGGAGTTCTTTTAGTGGGCCCTCCAGGTACAGGAAAAACATTACTAGCTAAGGCTGTTGCCGGTGAAGCTAATGTTCCTTTCTTTTCCATGTCGGGATCCGATTTTGTGGAAATGTTTGTAGGTGTAGGAGCTTCCAGGGTGCGTGACCTTTTTAAACAAGCCAAAGAAAAAGCTCCGTGTATTATTTTTATTGATGAAATTGATGCCATTGGGCGTGCACGCGGAAAAAATCCTAACTTTGGATCCAATGATGAGCGTGAAAATACTTTGAATCAGTTATTAACCGAGATGGATGGTTTTGGAAATAATGTTGGTGTAATAATTATGGCAGCAACAAATCGTGCCGATATTTTAGATAGAGCATTGCTGCGCGCCGGACGATTCGACAGGCAGGTTCACCTTGAATTGCCTGATATTAACGAAAGAAAAGAAATTTTTAAAGTTCACCTTAAGCCAATTAAACTCGAAACAAATTTAGATGTTGATTTTCTTGCCAAGCAAACACCCGGATTTTCTGGTGCCGATATTGCCAATGTTTGTAACGAATCGGCATTAATTGCTGCACGTAAAGAGAAAAAGGTAGTTGAAAGGCAAGACTTTCTCGATGCTGTGGATAGAATTGTGGGAGGATTGGAACGTAAAAGTAAAATAATATCTAAAGATGAAAAACGTACGATTGCTTTTCATGAGGCAGGACATGCTACCGTAAGCTGGTTGCTTGAACATGCCAGCCCGCTTGTTAAAGTTACTATTATTCCCCGTGGAAGGGCATTAGGAGCTGCCTGGTATTTACCGGAAGAAAGGCAAATTACTACCCGCGATCAATTGGTTGATGAAATGTGTGCAGCATTAGGCGGACGTGTATCTGAAGAACTGATGTTTGGAAAGGTTTCTACAGGAGCAATGAATGACCTTGAAAAAATTACCAAACAAGCTTATGCTATGATTGCATACTTTGGTATGAGTAAAAAAGTTGGGCATGTTAGTTTCTACGATTCAACCGGACAAAGTGAAATGTCCTTTACAAAACCATATAGCGAAAAAACAGCTGAATTAATTGATCAGGAAGTTAAAGATTTAATTGAAGAAGCTTATGTGCGTGCTTTCGAGATTTTGAAAAAGCATAAAGAAGGTTTAAAAGAGCTTGCTGAGCAGCTACTTGAGAAAGAAGTGATTTTTACCGAAGACCTTGAAAAAATATTTGGTAAAAGACCATGGAAAACAGAGCAGGAAAAAAGAGAAGAACTTGCTAATGAAAAGAAAAAGAAGAAGAAAGAGCTGCTTAAAAAATTAGGTGAAAATGACGAAGATAAGAAGGATGATTCGGACAAAGAGCAGTCTGGTCAATCTGACGAATCACAAGAAAATAATAAATAAACGAATTAAATATAAAGGAAATTGAATAATTTAGTACAACGCACCATTACAGGGATAATTTTTTTAGTACTTGTAGTTGGTGCTGTTATTTTTCATAAACTTAGCTTCTTTTTATTATTTGCATTGATTATTGCCGGATCCATGTTTGAGTTTTATTCTCTGGCAGAAAGGAAAAGTTATAAACCGCAAAAAATATTCGGAGTTATATTGGGGATACTGTTTTTTACTGCGAATTTTATTTATGCAAACAACTACTTTGGAGTAAAAATATTTCTTCCCCTTATACTTTTATTAATTACGGTTTATATTGTTGAGTTGTACCGGAAATCTGACCAGGTATTTGTAAATATTGGATTTACATTGCTTGGAATAATATATATTGCTTTACCATTATCTTTGGCCAATTATATTGTTTTAGAAGATGCCGTGAATTATAACTGGCAGTTATTGTTAGGATTTTTTATCATTACATGGTCATTCGATACATTCGCCTATATTTTTGGAGTTTCATTGGGTAAACACCGATTATTTGAACGGATATCACCTAAAAAATCATGGGAAGGATTTATTGGAGGAGTAATATTTACCATTATTATTGCCTATCCTGTTTCTTTACTTTTTAGTGAATTAAATTTTGTTCATTGGGCTATAGTTGCTATCCTGGTTTCGGTTGCCGGTACTTATGGCGATTTGGTTGAATCGGCGTTTAAACGTAATATCAACAGAAAAGACTCCGGAAATATTATGCCCGGGCATGGAGGTTTTTTAGACAGGTTTGATGCAATTTTATTTTCTTTACCTGCATTTTATGTTTTTCTGCAAATAATTAACTAAAATCCTTAAATTTGTATCAAAACTTAACGTGTAATGAAGATTCATAAAGAAGGCCGCGGCATAATTGCAATTCTTTTTGCTATATTGCTAAGCGTTAACTTTGTAGCATACTACTTTGTTGTTAGTACAATTTTAAAATGGTGTTTGGGCATCATCTCATTCTCGTTTTTCGCATTTGTAGTTCGGTTTTTCAGAAAACCAAATCGTAAATTAATAATTGATGAAAATAAAATCTTTGCCCCTGCAGACGGGGAAATTGTAGCTGTTGAACAAACAAATGAAGGCGAATATTTTAAAGACCAGCGTATTCAGGTTTCCATTTTTATGTCGGTTTGGGATATTCATATTAACTGGTTTCCTATTGGAGGTATCATAAAATATTTCAAATACCATCCCGGCAAATATTATGTAGCCCGCTTGCCGAAGTCATCCACTGAGAACGAACGAACATCGGTAGTTATCGAAGATGATAAAAAACGTCAGATTTTAGTACGACAAATAGCAGGGATCATTGCCCGACGAATTATATCCTATGCACAGGAAGATTTAAAGGTACAACAAAATGCTGAGTTGGGATTTATCCGGTTTGGTTCACGCCTGGATGTTTTCTTGCCTCTCAATTCTAAAGTTAAGGTAAAGCTTGGAGATAAAACAAAAGGAGCAAAAACTGTAATTGCTGAATTTTAATCCCTAAATTCTTTAATCAAAATAATTATCTATATTAATTCGGGCTAGTTTATCCTTTTTAAATATAAAGGTATACTTTGTACCATCACCGATCATCTCTAAGGTGTCAGTTTCAAGATTAAGTTGGTTCGAAAACCGTGACTGGAAGTTGTCTTTTGAAATACCTACTTTTATATCATTGGTTAATTTAATTTGGTGGTCTAGTATTTTCCCTGCCAGCAAAAACTCCTGGCCCTGATGCGTTTTGTAAAAGAATATTTCAGATTTTTTGTAAATAAACTGGTAAATAGTGTCCGTTTTTTCAGGATAATGTTTATTCTTTCGCAATAACTTTTGCGTTCTGAATTTGGGCTCCATATGTTTTGAAAAACTATCTATATCTTCACTAAAGCCAAAAGGTTGATACAAAAATTTTTCCTGGCTAATTTTTTTAAAATCAGTATTTCCTGTTTTATTTACTGTATTACATGCAAATAATGATAAAAAGAAGAATATAGCAACAAGCTTTTTCATGCAAATGGTGTTTTTTGCAAGTTACAAAAAACTTTACATAAAGAATAATGCAACACCTCCTACAGCTATTATTGAACCAATGATTTCTTTAATGGTGATTTTTTCTTTAAAAAATAGAACTGCCGGAGGTATAATTAACACAGGCACAATAGCCATAATGGTTGATGCTACTCCTGTAGTGGTGTAACTTACTGCCAGCAACGAAAATGAAACACCCAGGAATGGCCCGAAAAATGCTCCAACACCTACACGGCTCATTGCTTTTTTATTTTTTAAAGCTTCAAATACTTTTTTCCAACGTTTAAGAAAAATAAATAATATGGAAAAACCAGTAAATCCGGTCATTACACGAATTTGAGTTGCTGCGAACGGATCCATGTCTTGCATCCCGAATTTGCTTAAAACCAGGCCTGTTCCCTGGCCTACTGCACCACCAAATGCCAGTAAAATACCGGCAATGGGGTACGAAAATTTCATCCGGTTATTTTTCTTCTTTTTTTCTCCAAGCTTATGCGATTTTCTCTCCACAACAACCAGTATAATTCCGATAATGGTCAGAATCATTCCTATCATATTTTGTGTGGTTAACACTTCGTCCATTATTAACCAGCCAATAAATGCTGTAATTGGAGGAGTTAACGACATAATTAGCATCGAAATTCTCGATCCGATGACTACATATGCTTCAAATAACAACAAATCGCCTATTACAAATCCCACCAACCCTGATAATGAAAGCCAAAGCCAGTTATGAACTGATGCATCAAACGGAATAAAAGACCCGCGTGTAATTAATCCGTAAATCCCGATAAAAATAAATGCCATAAACAACCTGATTAAGTTGGTTGATAAGGAACCTACTTTTTTCCCTGCCGACTCAAAAGCTAAAGCTGTAATTGTCCAGAAAAAGGCTGTTAACAGCGCCGCAAACTCACCTAAATGTGATTGAAACATAAAAAAAGATTTTTTTACCGCAAAAGTATTGATAAAAATGGCCTTTGCGACTGATTAATATCCCCAATAATGATTGATTTGTTTTATTATCTGTGAAAAAAACTTAATTTTGAAATAAAACATCTCGTTAGATAACTTTTATTGATTAAAGTTTAATAATGAACGGTAAACTTAGATATTTATTTATAGCCATTGGCGTTGTAGTGGTAGGATTTATTCTATGGTATTTTAAATCTATTGTTGCATATATACTTATATCGGGGGTTCTATCGTTAATTGGGCGGCCATTAGTTAATTTTTTAGAAAAGCTTCATATTTACAGATTTAAAATTCCACATGCCTTATCTGCTCTGGTAACTTTGTTATTAATGTGGATATTTATTATTGTGTTTTTTAGGATTTTTATTCCGCTTATAGCTAACCAGGCAACAGAAATATCATCAATTGATGTTAACTCTTTGATGCTTAAATTTCAAGAGCCTATTGACAGAATTGTAGGATTATTCGAGAAATTTAATGGTGGAGAAATATCTGAAAAATCTATAGAACAATACATTTCTGAAAAATTGATGTCTCTTTTAAATGTTTCAATACTGTCAGGGTTTTTTAGTTCCATTGCCAGTATTCTCGGGAATATCTTTATTGCTGCATTTTCTATTTCGTTTATGACATTCTTTTTCTTAAAAGATAAAGGTTTGTTTTATCAGGGTATTTTTTTGTTTGTACCCGATAAATATTTAAAAAATGTTGAGCATGTTTTACAATCTATAAAAAAGTTATTAACAAGGTATTTTATTGGTATTATTGTACAAATTACATGTATTATCACATTGGTATCCATTGGGTTAACACTTGTTGGTCTCGATTTTTCCGATGCACTTGTTACAGGGCTGCTTGTAGGTATATTTAATGTTATTCCATATATTGGTCCAATAATTGGCGCCAGCCTTGGATTAATCATGGGTCTGGCTACTCATCTTGAACTACCTTTCTATACAGATTTATTGCCTTTACTGGGGTGGATGTTGCTAGTTTTTATCATTGTTCAGGTAATTGATAATATTGTTTTTCAGCCTGTTATATACTCTAGTAGTGTTAATGCCCATCCACTTGAGATTTTTATTATTTTATTAATGGCCGGAAGTCTGTTTGGAATTACAGGAATGATACTGGCTATACCGACTTACACCATAATAAGAGTGTTTCTAAAAGAATTTTTTAATAATTTTAAGTTGGTTAAAAAATTAACTGAAAAAATTTAAGATTATAAATTGGTATTTTATATATTTACGTGAATAAACGAATTTTAATGACGAGAGCTAAAGTTTTAATTTACATCCTGGTATTTTTTGCCGTATCGCTTAAGGGTTTTTCCCAGGTTGATACGGTTACTTTTAGATTTATACCAGCTGCTGCAAGTTTTGAAGTTAAATGTCAGGCACAGAAAATAGTTTCAGACGATACAACCGATTTTGTAATTTCCGATACTGCCGATTTTGTTTTTGACTGGTCTGGTGATCAAATACCCAACAGTAATGGGTTCCCGGTTACTTCATACAATTTCGATTCCCCCGGAACATATTCCTTTTCATTAGAAGTTACCGAAAAAACGTCCAGCGATAATTATATTGAAACAAAAACATTTGAAATACATGATGTTTTAAAAATTCCGAATGTATTTACCCCAAATAACGATGGTGTAAATGATTTGTTTATTGTAAGATCCAATGGCATTGTTCCTCTTGAAATATCTATTTACAGCCGCACAGGGACTTTGGTTTTTAAATCAAAAGCTCCCATTATTGTCTGGGACGGAAGAAATACATCAGGGTCAATCGTAAGCCCGGGAGTATATTATTATGTCTTAACTTCTGAGGACCCAGCCGTTGAAGCTCAAAATGGATTTGTCCATATATATTCCGATTCAAAAAAATACGACTAATTTTTGATTGATTTCTTGGATGTTCTACTTCCTTTACTGAATAATTATTATGAATAGGTTTGCTAATTTCATAAAGAATTTATTCTATGGCTATTTTCTATTTTTTTTTATCTTTGGTACACAATTGTGTTGATTATGAAAAAAGGGAATATTTTTAAACAGGTTTTTCTTTTTTATTACGAAGGGTTTAAAAGCATGACTCTTGGTAAAAAGCTTTGGGCATTAATCCTTATTAAGCTTTTTATCATGTTTGTAATATTAAAGCTTTTCTTTTTCAAAGATTTTTTAGGAGAAAAATTTGACACGGACGAAGAGAAAAGTGAATACGTTTTGGAACAATTAACAAAACCAAAAAATATAAATAATGATTGAAAATCTTGATTTAGCTCTGGTAAACTGGTCGAGAGCGCAATTTGCACTTACAGCTATGTATCATTGGCTGTTTGTTCCGCTAACTCTAGGGATTACCTTTATTATTGCATTTATGGAAACCATTTATGTGAAGACTGGCGATCCTGAGTGGAAAAAAGCTACCAAATTCTGGATGACATTATTCGGAATAAATTTTGCCATTGGAGTTGCTACCGGATTAATCCTTGAATTTGAGTTTGGAACTAACTGGTCAAATTATTCCTGGTTTGTAGGTGATATTTTTGGTGCACCCCTGGCTATAGAAGGTATTATGGCATTTTTTCTCGAATCTACTTTTATTGCTGTAATGTTTTTTGGATGGAATAAAGTAAGCAAAAAATTTCATCTGGTATCGACATGGTTGGTAGCCATTGGAGCCAATTTATCGGCATTGTGGATTTTAGTTGCCAATGGATGGATGCAATACCCGGTAGGTATGCATTTTAATCCGGATACTGCGAGAAATGAAATGCTAAATTTTTGGGAGGTTTTCCTATCACCAGTGGCTGTAAATAAATTTTTACATACCATAACATCAGGATTTGTTTTAGCTTCAATTTTTGTAATTGGTGTTAGCGCCTGGTTTTTATTAAAAGGCCGTGAGCAGTTAATGGCTAAACGCAGTATGATTATTGCTTCAGTTTTTGGTTTGTTAAGCAGTTTGTTTTTGATTTATACCGGCGATGGCTCTGCCTATCAGGTAGCGCAAAAGCAACCCATGAAACTTGCTGCTATGGAAGGTTTGTATAATGGCAGCGAAGGTGCCGGATTGATTATGATTGGAATGACTACACCGGGTAAACAATACGATGACAATCAAGATGAATTTGTGTTTAAAGTTGAAATACCAAAACTGCTTTCCTTCCTGGGATATAGAGATGTAAATGCATTTGTTCCGGGTGTTAAAGATTTAATTGATGGAGGTTATGAGTTCATTGATAAAGGCGGAGAAACAAAGACTGCTATATCTGCATTAGAAAAAATTGAAAAAGGGAAATTATCTATCAATGCTTTATCTGATTACAAAAAGGCAAAAAAGAATGGTAATGACTCTATTCAGGAAGAATCCTTAAAAGTATTCGAAGAAAATTTTCAATACTTTGGTTATGGATTTTTGAATCACCCCAAAAGCATTATTCCCAATGTGCCCTTAACATTTTATAGTTTTCACCTGATGGTTGGCCTGGGCTTTTACTTTGTACTACTTTTTATCATCGTTCTGTTTTTGATTTACAAGGGTAAGCTGGAAACAAAAAAATGGCTGTTGCGATTGGCAATTTTTACCATCCCGTTAGCTTATATTGCATCCATGTCCGGTTGGATTGTGGCCGAGGTTGGCCGCCAACCATGGACGATACAGGATTTATTGCCTACCGTTGCTGCAGTATCCAATATTGATGCTAGCGCTGTGCAAATTACGTTCTGGCTTTTTGCATTTATTTTTACTGCATTGCTTATTGCCGAAATAAAAATCATGACCAAACAAATAAAAATCGGACCTAAAGAAGGAGGGCATTAAAATGTTTGAAACTTTATCACATTTAATATTACAACAATACTGGTGGATTATTATCTCGCTGCTCGGATCAACACTTGTTTTTTTATTATTTGTTCAGGGTGGACAAACGTTAATCTATCCATTGGGCAAAACCGATGTTGAACGCCGCATGTTGGTTAACTCTTTAGGCCGAAAGTGGGAATTTACCTTTACAACCCTTGTTACTTTTGGAGGCGCATTTTTTGCTTCTTTCCCTTTGTTTTATGCTACAAGTTTTGGTGGAGCGTATTGGGTTTGGATGTTAATTCTTTTTGCTTTTATTATTCAGGCCATTTCATACGAATACAGGTCTAAACCGGATAATTTTCTGGGTGCTAAAACATATGAGGTATTCCTTTTTATTAATGGTGCACTGGGTACCATACTGCTGGGAACGGCTGTGGCAACATTTTTTACCGGTTCGGAATTTTTTATTAATGAGATGAATTCTTCTCATTGGAAAGGTGCAGCCCGTGGACTTGAACTGGCATTGAATCCACACAATTTATCACTCGGGTTTGCTGTGTTTTTCCTGGCACGAACACTTGGAATTCTTTATTTTATGAATAATATTGATCATGAAAATATTATTGTAAGAGCAAAAAAACATTTGTTGTATAATGCCATTCCTTTTGTAGTGTTTTTCCTGATCTTCGTTATCTGGTTAATGTTTATCGATGGTTTTGCATATCATCCGGTTACTAAAGAAGTATCCTACGAATCGTATAAATATTTGAATAATTTTTTACAAATGCCCCTGGTACTAATTATTTTTATTGTTGGTGTATTATTGGTTTTATTCGGAATCGGAAAATCGGTTTATAAAGCATGCTCCAATGGAATTTGGTTTGCCGGGCCCGGAACGATATTAACAGTACTTGCATTATTCTTAATTGCAGGCTTTAACCAAACAGCATTTTATCCATCTACTTTTGATTTGCAGAGCTCGCTAACCATAGAAAATGCATCATCAAGCAAATACACATTAACAGCAATGAGCTATGTTTCATTAATGGTTCCATTTGTTGCAGCCTACATTTGGTATGCATGGAAAGCCATTAACAACAAGAAAATTGATTCAGATGAGATGGGAGAAGATATTCATGTTTATTAAATCATAAATAAGGTAAATTTTAAACATAAAACTTAAAACAATATATGTATTGGACAGAAATTCTTTGGCTCATTAGTTGGCCCGTATTTATATGGATTAGCTATAAACTTTCGGTTTTTGCGGTAAAAAAGTATGATGAAGTATCTGGGCTCGATAAATAGCCATATGATTTACTTTATTCCTGGGTAAAATCATTAACTTTAACGCATTAATCGATAAAGAATGACCAGGCTTAAACATATTGTCCCTATTCAAAAATGGTTTTCCGGCTTAGGGGGTGCGCCTTTACTTATTGCAGGCCCCTGCAGTGCCGAATCTGAAAACCAAATTATGCAAACTGCTAAAGAAATTGCTGCTTTAGGAAAAGTAAAAGTTTTCCGTTCGGGTATTTGGAAACCACGTACACGGCCCGGAAATTTTGAAGGTGTTGGCGAAGAAGGATTAAAATGGCTGCAACAGGTAAAAAAAGAGACGGGCCTTTTTACTACTGTAGAAGTGGCTAACCCCGAACATGTTCAGTTAGCCATAAAATACGGCATCGATATTTTGTGGATTGGCGCCAGAACAACATCAAACCCATTTTCGGTTCAGGAACTGGCTGATAGTTTAAAAGGTTACGATAAACCCGTAATGGTAAAAAATCCCATTAACCCGGATGTTAACTTATGGGTAGGTGCCCTGGAGCGGTTTCATAAAGCCGGAATTAATAAACTGGCTGCTGTCCATCGTGGGTTTTACCCTTTTGAAGCAACTACCTTGCGTAATATTCCCAAATGGGAAGTTCCTATCGAGTTAAAAAGTATTTGTCACAGCTTGCCAATTATTTGTGATCCAAGCCATATTGCCGGCAATACCGAATTTATACCAGAAATTGCCCAAAAAGCAATGGACTTAAATATGGATGGTTTGATGATAGAAACCCATTACAACCCTTGGTTAGCATTAAGCGACATGAATCAACAACTAACACCTGGGCAGTTAGGCGATTTGCTCTATCATTTGATTTTTAGGTCTACATCTGTTAAGGATGAACAATTTATTAGTGTTTTAGAAACACTGCGTGAAAAAATTGATTCTATCGACCAGCAGATGCTGGAACTGCTTTCTCAACGAATGAATATTGTGGAAGAAATAGGGAAATATAAAAGTAAAAACGAAGTAACCATACTTCAATTAAGGCGTTGGGAGAAAATTATAAATACAAGAATTAAACTGGGAAAGAAGCTCGGGCTAACCGAAGATTTTATAAAAAAATTACTTCAGTTGGTTCATAAAGAATCGATCCAGAAACAAACTGAAGTAATGAATAAAATTGCAGCTTCGAAAAAGAAGCCTGAATAGAATATTTATTTTATTTCTTTAAGTGTGTAATCAAAGCCTTCCATAATTGGATTTGAGAGAATTTTATTACATGCTTCATTCACCCTTTCCATAGCTACTTCTTTACTTTTGGCTTCAATTTCGAGTGTAATATGTTTACCAATTCGTACATTCGATACTTCAGTAAAACCGATATTTTTCATACTGGTGGTAACAGCTTTGCCTTGAGGGTCTAATAATGCTTTTAAAGGCATTACATTAATTTCAGCTAAAAATTTCATTGTTGTAAATATTAGTCTAAGTTATAAATCCAATTATTAAATGCTGATAACAAAATATATAATATAACAATTACAGGAATTGCAATTGATTGCAATGATATTAATAAAATAGCAGATAATCCAATAAAAATAAAACGAATTTTATTCCCTTTTAATCCCAGGGTTTTAAACTTTAACGAAAACATAGGAAACTCAGCCACAAGGAGTAGAGAAAAAGCGATAATCAAAATAACCAGAAAAAGTTCATTTTGAATTAAGTTCAGGATCAGAAAATGATCAGTAACTAAGGAGATAATATAAAGGGAAACAAAAAACAGTGCATTTGCCGGGGTGGGTAAACCAATAAATGAGCCATTTTGCCTTTCGTCGATATTAAATTTTGCCAGCCGGATACCCGAAAAAACCGCAATTAAAAATGGTGATATTAATAACAGCATTTCTTTAAAAGGTATATTTTCTATAGGTGGAATGTACGATGCATTAAAAAGGGCTGCCTTCATCAGAAAATATACAATTACCGATGGAGCTACACCAAAACTTACCACATCGGCTAATGAATCCAGTTCTTTGCCAACTTTTGAATATACATTTAACAATCGGGCAGTCATGCCATCCAGAAAATCAAGAATAGCCGATAAAAAGATCATATATACCGCAAAAAGTAAATATCCTTCAAATGCTAAAACAACAGATAAACATCCTGAAAGTAAATTTAACGAAGTTATAGAGTTTGGAATATGTCGTTTTATAGATAAATTCATAATTAAGATTTAATTATATTCGTACAATTTTTTTTACAAAAATAAGTTAAAATTTATAGTTTGTTAAGATTTTTGTAAATGATATCTTTTATTTGTGTTTTAATTGCATTTTCGAGCAGCTGTTACGAAAAAAAGTATTGATATTTTATTTATTTAAAACAAAGTTTGCATAAGCAGTCATCAGATAATCATTCAATGTATCGTATAAAAATAGTTGTATTTCTTTTTTTTATTGTTTCTGTCCAGTCTTTTGGGCAAACCAATAAATACTCGAATGAGTTTTTATCTATCGGCGTAGGGGCAAGATCACTTGGTATGGCTAATTCGACAGTTGCCAATGTTAATGATGTAACTTCCGGATACTGGAATCCTGCAGGCTTGACTTCAATGGCAAGCGATATAGATGCCGGATTAATGCATGCCGAATATTTTGCCGGTATTGCAAAATACGATTATGCAGGAGCTGCAATGGAACTGGATACAAACAGCTGGATTGGCGCCACTTTTATACGGTTTGGTGTTGATGATATACCCAATACAACAGACCTTATTGATAAGGATGGAAACATAGATTATGACAGAATATCAAAATTTTCTGCTGCCGATTATGCATTCCTGATTTCTTATGCCCGAAAATCTAATATTCCGGAATTATCTTATGGTGCAAGTGTAAAAATCATATATCGTAATATTGGAAAATTTGCTAATGCCTGGGGTTTTGGATTAGATGCCGGACTACAGTATCAAAAAAACGATTGGAGATTTGGCTTATTAGCCCGCGATATAACTTCTACATTTAATGCATGGAGTTTTAACGAAGATGAGTTGATAGTTGAAGTTCAGGACAGCATTTTTAACTTTGCACCCGAAAATGCGCTTGAAATAACATTACCCAAAGTAATTATAGGCGTTTCCCGAACAATTAACATTTATCAGGATTTTAGTGCCATGATTGAACTGGACGCTGATTTTACATTTGATGGGCAAAGGCATGTTCTGGTCGAAGGCGATCCGGTTAGTATCGATCCGCATTTGGGAATCGAATTAGATTATCAGAAACTGGTTTTTATCCGGTTTGGAGTTGGTAATTTCCAGCGTATAGAAGATTTCTCCCAAACAAAAACCTTAACACTACAACCTAATTTCGGAATTGGAATCCAACTTAAAGGTTTTAGTGTTGATTATGCTTTAACAGACATAGGTGATCAATCTATTGCTTTATATTCCAATGTTTTTAGCCTTCGATATACTTTCAGCAGAAAATCAGAGTAAAATTCTTTTGCCGGAAAATATTCACTATTTTTGTGGGAAGCCCAAAAATTAAAATATGAAGATCGCTGTAGATTTTGACGGAACCATTGTCGACCACGAATACCCCGAAATAGGAAAACCTAAACTTTTTGCTTTCGAAACCTTAAAAGCGATACAAGACAAAGGTGTTTTGTTGATATTATGGACATTCAGAGCAGGGAAGGAGCTGGACGAAGCCGTGGCGTTTTGTAAAAAAAATGGTGTGGAATTTTATGCTGTAAATAAAAATTACCCCGAAGAAGTTTATGACGATACCATTAGCAGAAAAATCAATGCAGATATTTATATTGATGATAGAAATCTTGGTGGTTTTCCCGGATGGAGCGCTGTATGGCAAATGTTGAACCCCGAGCTTTTTGATGACGATATTCAGAAGCAGATGAGTAAAATTCCGGTATCGAAAAGATCATTTTGGCAAAAATTAAAACGTGCAATAGGCACTTGAGTTGGTTTAAAGATAATGGATATGGGGCATAAAGCATAAGAGTTAACATATCCTAGCAGTTTGATTGATAAAATATATTAAAAACTAATAAATATGAACAATAAAAAACTTTTAACTCATTATATCCTCATCTTTTTTGCATTCATCATCATAAGTTGTAGCTCCGATTCAAAACAGCATGACCAGAGCCAGGATGATAAAAAGAAACCAGCTGATGTTACCCGGCAAATATCAGTTATTGAAGTTAATTCGCCTAACGCAGGATCCTTATTTACCATTGGCGATCCGGTAGATGTGAATATATCATTAAAAGATTCAGATCAGCAGGTTGATTCTTTAATCGTTCAAACAAATCATAAAAAATCCACATTGCTTAGTAATGATTTAAACTATAGATGGAAAACGGAGCATTTAAAAACCGGAACAAATCAGCTGAAGATATTTGCATATTCTAATGATAAAAGAATAGATACCTACTCCTTAAAATTGCGGTTTAAGTCTGATGTTAAGCCTGATTTATACGAATGTAGGATTGTAAAAACTTATCCACACGATAAAAATGCTTATACTCAGGGACTTTTTTACGATAATGGTGTTTTATATGAAGGTACCGGACAAAAAGGAGAATCATCATTACGAAAAGTAGTTCTCGAAACCGGAGAACTGATACAAAGTTTAAATTTACCAGCCCGTTATTTTGGAGAGGGAATAACTGCTTTTGACGATAAAATTATTCAGTTAACCTGGACATCGCAAACCGGGTTTGTTTACGATAAGGAAAGTTTTAAGCTGATTAATACATTACAGTATCCAACACAGGGCTGGGGGATAACTACCGATGGAAAAAAACTTATTATGAGCGATGGTTCGCAAACCATTTATTTTCTGGAACCTGAGTATTTTACTGAAATAGGCAGGATTGAAGTGTACGACCATGAAGGAGCGGTGCGCAGTTTAAATGAGCTGGAATATATCGATGGACTGGTATATGCCAATTTATACCAAAAAGAGGAAATTATTGTGTTTGATCCGGAAACAGGGAAAGTGTTAAAACGGATAGATTGCAGGAAAATAATCCCCGAAGGTTTTAGAGGGGAGAGAGACAATGTGTTAAATGGAATTGCTTACGACAAAAATGATTCACGTATTTTTGTTACCGGTAAACGATGGCCATTTTTATATGAAGTGATGTTCGATAAACTTTAACTCCATTAAACTTTTTCATTTAAAATTAATCCAATAGAATAAAATTAATATTCACCAGGATTAATCATTATGAGAAGACTTACGTTAATTGTGTTGCTGATTGTTCTTTCATCACTTCTGAAAGCTCAGCAAACACCAACCATAGGGCTTAGTGACTCGCGCCCTGACTTTTATGCTTTTACCAATTCCCGTATTTATATCGATTACCAAACGGTTATTGATGATGCTGTTTTGATTATCAAAGACGGGCGTGTTGTGAATGCCGGAAAGGATATTAAAATTCCATCCGAAGCAAAAATAATCGATCTTAGCGGGAAAACCATTTACCCTTCGTTTATCGATATGTATACCAGCTATGGGATGCCCGATGTGGAAAAACCAAAAAGCAGCCAGCTACAACCCGATCAGTATTATTCTTCTGAAAAAATTGCAGGCAATTGGAATGAAGCCATTCGTTCAACTTACCATGCAGTAGAAGAGTTTTCTGTTGATAAAAAAGCGAGTGAGCAATTGCGTCAATCAGGCTTTGGTACTGTGGTTGCTTTTAAGCCCGACGGCATAGCCAGAGGAACTTCTGCCCTGGTATCACTAATCGATAAAGGAGAAAACAAGGCTGTATTAAGTAGTAAAATCGCCGCCCATTATTCTTTTGACAAAGGTTCGTCTAAGCAAAATTATCCTGCATCTTTAATGGGAAGTATTGCATTGTTACGCCAAACCTATTATGATGCACAATATTATAACCGTTTAAATAAAAAAGAATACACAGATATTAGTCTTAAAGCATGGGCTGAGTTGCAAAAATATCCGCAGATTTTTGATGTGGATGATATACTCTCATTGCTTAGAGCTGATAAGTTGGGTGATGAATTTGGTGTTCAATATATTATTAAGGGAAATGGAGATGAATACCAACGTATCGAGGAGGTTAAGAAAACAAATGCATCTTTAATAATGCCTGTAAATTTCCCGGAACCCATCGACTTTAATAATTCTTTTGAAGAAGAAATGGTGTCATTGAAAGATTTAAAACACTGGGAAATGGCGCCAACAGTTTTTGCCGAACTGGAACAGAATAATATCACTTTTGCCATAACAACCCACGGATTGAAAAAAACATCTGATTTTTTGAAAAATATCCGCAGAGCTATTGAATATGGAATGAGCGAAAAAACTGCTTTAAAAGCATTAACCGAAAACCCTGCAACCCTTTTAGGGGTAAAAGGTATGGTTGGCTCCCTAAAATCCGGCTTCCTGGCAAATTTTGTTATTACATCAGGAAATATTTTCGATGCCAACACCAAAATTTACGAAAACTGGATACAAGGAGAAAAGTTTGTTATTCATGATTTAGATCAAGAAAATTATAATGGAGTATATCAACTTAAAATTGAAGATAAGGTTTGGAAACTTCAAATATCGGGGAAACCCGGGAAATCTGTGTTTAAAGTTTTTTTAAACGATACAACAGAAATAAAAGCTGACGGGAGTATTGAAAATAATGTCATTGCTTTGAATTTTAAAGAACATGAGGATAAAGAAGGCAAAGTACGATTATCCGGTTGGATAAAGGATCAAACTTTTACAGGAACAGGTTTCCTGCCTGATGGAGAAAAAGTTAGTTGGAGTGCAAGTTTTCAATCAAAGAGCGATGACGAAAAAGAAAAGAAGAAGGATAATGTAACACCCGAAACAGGCAGTAAAATATATCCTTTTATGGCATATGGGTTTCTGGAGAAACCACAGCAAGCCAAATATTTGGTAAAAAATGCTACTGTGTGGACCAACGAAAATGAAGGAATAATCGAGAATTTTGATGTGTTGGTTGAAAACGGTAAAATTATTCAAGTTGCAAAAGATATTTCCGAAAAAGGAGCAATTATTATCGATGCCACTGGCAAACATTTAACCAGTGGAGTTATCGATGAGCATTCGCATATAGCTTCTTCTGGCCAGACCAATGAATTTTCACATGCCATTACTCCGGAAGTTCGAATTGCCGATGTTATTGATCCTGATGATATCAATATTTACAGGCAATTAGCCGGTGGTGTAACAGCAGCACAAATTCTGCATGGTTCTGCCAATCCGGTTGGCGGGCAGTCGGCAATTATAAAGCACCGATGGGGTGTTGCAGCTGATGAATTAATTTTAAACGACGGAGCACAGTTTTTAAAACATGCTTTGGGCGAGAATGTGAAACAATCGCGTTTGCCCGAAATGTTTGCTAACCGTTTTCCTGTTTCAAGAATGGGCGTAGAAGCCATTATTCGCGATGCATATCAACAGGCCGTTGATTATAAAAAGGAGTGGAAAGCTTACGAAAAATTATCGGTTAAAGAAAAGAATAAAACAATCATGCCGCGTATTGATTTGCGCATGGAAGCTTTGGTTGATGTACTCGAAGAAAAAAGTTTTATTACCTGCCATGCATATGTGCAGTCTGAAACCAATATGATTTTAAAGTTAGCCGAAGATTTTGGAATAAAAGCCCATACATTGATTCATAATACCGAAGGGTACAAAATAGCTGACAAGATAGCAGCTCATGGTGCCTACGCTTCGAACCTGCCCGATTGGTGGGCTTACAAATATGAAGTATACCAGGCTATTCCTTATAATTCAGCTATACAGGCACAACAAGGGGTAACCGTTGCTATCCACTCTGATAATGCCGAACTGGCAAGAAGGCTTAACCAGGAAGCTGCTAAAACAATTAAATATGGCGGGCTTTCGCAGGAAGAAGCATGGAAAATGGTTACGCTAAATCCTGCCAAAATTCTTCATCTCGACCATCGCATGGGAAGTATTAAGCCGGGTAAAGATGCTGATTTGGTTATTTGGTCTGATAATCCATTATCAATGTATGCTGTTGTGGAAAAAACAATGGTTGATGGGTTCATTTATTACGATAAAGAAAAAGATCAAGAGTTGCGGCAATGGATAAAATCAGAACGTAACCGGATAATTAATAAAATGGCTGAACAGAAATAAATTGAATGCACAATATTAAAATCATAAAACGATGAATCATTATATAAAATTAATAATAGCTTTTTTCTTGTTAAATGCGGGATCTATGAATGCGCAGGTTCCTTCACCTGCTCCGGAACAAGGAAAACAGATCGTGTTGAAAAACGGTATTATTCACGATGGTAATTTAAATGTCATTCCTGATCAATCGATTGTAATTGATCAGGGCAAAATTTTGCAAATCGATACTTTTGATAAACTTCAATTTAATGCAAATGCGGAAATTATTAATTTGGAAGGGAAACATGTATATCCCGGGTTGATCCTGCCCATGTCGCAACTCGGTTTAACCGAGATTGGGGCAGTGCGTGCCACTGACGATACTCGCGAAACAGGATCTATTAATGCTGCTGTTCGCAGTATTGTAGCCTACAACACCGATTCTGAACTAATTCCGTCCATTCGCTCCAACGGAGTAATGATAGCACAAATTGTACCATCGGGAGGATTGATTTCCGGTTCATCGAGTGTTGTTCACCTTGATGCATGGAACTGGGAAGATGCAGTGGTTGAAATGGATCATGTGATTCATTTAAACTGGCCTTCAAAATATGCGAGCGCATATCGAAGAACAGAACCCTTGCAAAAAAATAAAAATTATGCTAAGCAGGTTGAAAGCATTCAAAAGTTTTTTACCGATGCAAAGGCCTATGATAAAATGGCAAACCCCGAAAAAACAAACCTGCATTTTGAATCTGTAAAGGGATTGTTTAACGGGACAAAAAAGTTATTTATTAATGTCTCCAATCCGCCAGAAATTATTGAAAGTGTAATGTTTGCTGAGAAATGTGGTGTTAAAGAAATTGTGTTAACAGGTGTTGGCGAAAACGCTTTGCAGGTTATAGATTTTATTAAAGAGCATGGTTTGCCGGTTATCTTGGGCGAACCACATAGCTTGCCTGGCAGCCAAGATGAAGATGGTTGGATAAATGCTAAATTACCGGCAATATTTTATAAAGAAGGAATAAATGCTGCCATAAGTGTATCGTGGCTGCCTATATCCATGAATTATGCATTTAAAGCCGCTTCTTCTGCTGCTTATGGTTTAAGCAAAGAAGAAACCTTACAGCTGATTACCAAAAACCCCGCCGAAATGCTGGGAGTTGATCAAAGGCTTGGAACTATTGAAACAGGGAAAGACGCTACCATTGTAATTTCCAGGGGAGATATCCTGGATATTGCTACCAACGATATTGTGTTAGCATTTATCAATGGCAGGCAAATTGATTTGGATAACAGGCACAAATATTTGTATCGAAAATATCAGGAGAAGTATGAATAAAAATTACATTTTTTTTATTCTTACTTCAATATCTTCTTCATTTTTTAATAATTCAACCAATTTTGATGTATCGGTATTTCCATAATGATAGGGATACAAAACTTTGGGTTTAATTTTATGTGCTGCGTCTGTAACCATTTCCGGTGTCATCGTATAAGGCAGGTTCATGGGTAAAAATGCAATATCTATGTTTGTCAGGTTACCCATTTCCGGAATATTTTCAGTATCGCCTGCTACATAAACTTTTTTATCTCCAAATTGAATGACATATCCGTTTCCTTCGCCCTTAATGTGATACGCATCGCCGTTTTCACGTTTATGCTTAATGTTATAGGCCGGAACGGCAGAAATTTCCAGTTTATTAATATTTAATACATCATCGTTTTTCATCACAATAAAGTCTGTGATATATTCACTCATCTCTTTGCATTTTTGAGTAAATACAATTTTTGTATTCTCTTTTTTTAAGATTTCAATTGCATTTTGATCCAGATGATCGCCATGGTGATGAGTGATTAGAATTAAATCTGCTTTGGGATAACTTTCATAATCGCCCATTCTCGAAACAGGGTCAACATGTATAACTTTTCCGTTAAATTCAAAAAAGATAGAACCATGCTTAACAAACTGGATTTTAAGTTCTCCCTTTTCAGTTTGGAAAATATCTGTTTGTAAATCTTGTGCATTTCCCATTATAATTGCAAAATTAAGAGCCAGAATTGATAATATAATTTTTTTCATAATTTGTTTTTTTATTGAATGATAAAGGTATTAATTAAATCATTTATTATCAAGACAAATTAAAAACATCCGAACTATTCAAGAACGGATGTAATAAAAAAATGTTTATTATTTTTATAGTTAGGATTTTATTATTTATTATATTTTTTATCATTGCCATAAAAGCATCAAAAATGTCTAAGTAAAATCCACTTGTGACAGGAAGGTTATGCTCTATTTCTTAAAATCCGTAGGTTGTTGTTGAAAAAACTTTTAAAGCTCTAAAATTTAATGTATTACAACTAAGAACTTTCACCTAAATTGGTATGGATAAAAAAGTTGGATTAATTTATCTTTCTGCTGGGAAATTGGAATACAACTATTTATCGTTATTGCTTATAATAAAGTGTATAAAATTATACTTTTTGTTCTTTTCTTGATAAAAGAACCAAAATCAACCGAAATGAACGAATTTTGATAATCTATCCTTTTTTCAACGATAGTATCTATTTCAAAAAAGTTTTAGGGTACAGTTTCTTTAATAATGAATCATGGTCACATGGTGATTATCAACAATTCCGCTCTCATTTCGGATTTTCCATCGCACCTGTTATAAATTGTTATTCTAGTTTTTTCGGTGTTGAATGTTGAGCGTAGGCCCGACAAAACGGCGAGCCATGCGTGGTGTGAATGGAATAAGTCATAGAATTCCGACAAAGGAGTTTACTTACTTTGTTTGGAATTGTTGACTTATTGCAGAGAGCGGAGAAGCATCGTTTTGTCTTGACTTTTTTTGTAACTTTTTTGGGTCAAGCCAAAAAAGTGAAAAAGATCAATAATATTTTCAAGATACCATAAATTAAAAAATAATAGATACTATTTTCACTAAAAAGCACCTTTAATTAGTTTTCTGAATAAAAAGCTTATATAAAATATACTTTTAAAAATAAGACATGCGGATTTTAGGAATTATCGGGAGTATGAATTGGCTTTGGATAGAAATAGTATCGATAGGGCTTGTCCTACATCGGTTTACTATTTCATTTAAAGACAAGAGTAGGTTGAAGCATCGTTTGTTCTTGATTTTTACTCTTTTCAGTCGTGAGAGTAGTTCTTTGGTTCGTTTCTTTTCATTTAAGGAAAATAAAAAAACATTTTTAATATTAAAAATATAGTGAGATATCCTAATTTAGATTTGCATGATACTATTTAAATGTATATCAGGTCTATACTTATTAAGGTAGAAGAGTTCGGAAAACAAGAAGAATGGTTGTTTTTACAAAATGTTCATTATTTTTTACAGAGTCTATACTCCAAACCGATACGATAATTTGATTAAGAAAACATTTTGGGGATGAATGTTGAACAGGCCATCAAAATCGTCGATAAATGAAAAGTCACCAACAGAAGTTGAGCCCGTTTTATTT
>JAWLEM010000007.1:27681-31396 GCA_041686115.1 Bacteroidales bacterium | reverse complement strand
CTTGAATTTTGCCCTATTTATATCAAAGCGTTATTTAATTGCCAAAAAAACACGTAATGCAATTAATATTATTTCAATGATTTCAATTATCGGAGTAACTGTTGGGGTTGCTTCTTTAATTGTTGTTTTGTCGGTTTTTAATGGTTTCGATGGAGTCATAAAATCCATGTATAATTCTTTTGATCCCGATTTTAAAATTACTCCGGCCAGAGGAAAAGTTTTTAATTTTTCAGACAGTATAAAAAAACAGATCATTAATCATCCCGGAGTTTTTGATGCAGCAGAAGTTCTTGAAGAAAATGCACTTTTGCGATATAGTGACCAGCAGTACATTGCTACAATAAAAGGCGTTAGCGATAATTTTGTAAATATTTCGGGTGTTGATACCATGTTGGTTGCCGGGGAATTTATCTTAAAAAACAATTCACAAAACTTTGCTATTGTTGGCCAGGGTGTTGCATACTATCTGTCGTTAAATCTAAATTATATTGACCCGATCGTAATTTATATTCCAAGAAGAGATGCCAACATTGCTACTAATCCGGCACGCGCTTTTAACAGAAATTATATTTTCCCCTCAGGCGTTTTTGGTATTCAACAAGAGTTCGACACCAAGTATGTCATTGTTCCCCTTGATTATGCAAGGGAACTTTTCGATTACAAAACCGAAATGAGTGCACTTGAAGTAAAGATAAAACCAGAGGCAAAAATCAAAGATGTTCAGGCTGATCTTAAAAACATGCTGGGTAATGATTTTCAAATCAAAAACAGGAATGAACAGCACGAGACCTTTTATAAAATCATGGAATCTGAAAAAATCTACATTTTTATTATTCTCACCTTTATTCTTATTATAGCTTCTTTTAATATTATTGGCTCGTTAACCATGTTAATTATCGATAAAAAAGAAGATATTGCCACATTCAGGAGCCTTGGAGCAAATTTGCAAACCATAAGACGAATCTTTTTAACCGAAGGCTGGCTTATTACCATTGTGGGTGCAATATTTGGATTATTGTTGGGAGGCTTTATTTGCTGGTTACAGATTGAATTCGAATTGGTTCGCTTACAAGGTTCAGCCTCATTTATTATTGATGCCTATCCGGTACAAATAAACTGGCTCGATTTTGTTGCAGTTTTTGTTGTTGTTAATCTTATTGGATTTTTAGCAGCTTGGTATCCAGTACGATATATAACAAAAAGATATGTGATTCAAGAATTAGACAATACTTAATTGCTGATTATTTGATGGTTATCATTAAAAAGTTATTAACATAAATGCAAATTCTCTAATACAACAATATATCTAATGTTAATAAAAATTGACTAAAAAAACCCCTATTATTAATATTTTTGAAACAAAAGATTCCATCTGAACGTAAAATTTTATTAACATTGCAAGTATTTTATTAACAATTGGCCAAAAAACTTAACTCATGTTCAAAAATATGAGAATTTTTATTTTTCTATCCCTAACTGTTTTTCTTGCCCTGGCAATTACAAAAACAGCTTTTTCAGACAACCGTTACTGGGTGAACGGATCAGGTAACTGGAATGATCCACAACAATGGTCGGAAACTTCGGGAGGTGCTCCAGGAGCATCAATACCTACAAAAGACGATCATGTTATTTTTGATCACAACTCGTTTACATCAAACAACCAAACCGTTACTATAAGAGATATTGTTTATTGTAACGATTTTAGATGGGAAGTAGATAATTACAAGCCTAACTTAAAAAGCTCCGCTTTTCTCTTTAAAAAATGGACTAAAGCAGAAATTCAAGTCCATGGCTCTTTTATAATAAGAGAAAATATCAATCATAAATTTTTTGGTGATATTGTTTTAAAAAGTGATAAAGAAAGTACCATCGAAGTTGATTCTAAATTAACAGCTGATGTTATTATTGATGCAACTAATGGAGAATATGGATTAAGAAATGATTTTGAGACAGTTGGAAATATTTATCTGAAATCAGGAGAGTTTAATTTAAATAATAACAGAATAAAAGTTAACGAGTTTATCGGCTCTGGAAATAAAAAAAGAACATTGAATATAGATAACTCAGAAATTTATATTAATAAATGGGATTTTGAAGATACAGAAAATCTATCTTACAAAGATAATAATGCTATTATTAGAATTAATAAAAGGCTAAACCCTTCTAATTTTAAGGCTGGAAAACTAGATTATGGTTTAATATTAAAGTCAGATTCAAAAGCAAGTTTTAATCTTGATTCAGTAATTATTGATTCTGTTTTATGTTATGGAGAGAGTAATGGACAAATAACAGCTTATGTTTCTGGCGGTAGTCCTGATTATGATTACCAATTAAGAGATGGCGGATTATTTGGGCCAATAATTGAACAAGAAACAACAAGCTCTACAAATTATACTTTTACCGGACTAGAGGCATACGCTGATTACTATACTGTGGTAATTGAAAATGGTGGATCTGCCGACGGTCAATTTACTCCCGTTGAAGAACCCAACGAATTTACCGCAGATTCAATTGGTGTTAATCAGGGTTTGACTTGTTTTGATGGCAACGACGCTGAATTAGAAGCATATGCATCCGGAGGAACCGAACCTTATTCATACCAATGGATTAAATATAATGAAAGTACTACAGACTGGGATACATTAACCACAGATGATCCGGCCAATAAAATATTAACCGGAGTTTCTCAGGGATGGCATAAAGTTTTAATAAGTGATAAATATAACTGCGGAGATTTAGGTTTTGTTGAGACAGAAATATACTTCATAAAAGGAGGATATGGATACGACGATTTAATTCCTGATGAAATTGAAATTACCGGTGTAGATTATACTAACAGTTGTACTACACCTAATAATACAGGTTCTATTACAATTAGCGCCGAAGGAGGAACAGGTTCTTTAACCTATGCAATAGTTCGTATAAGTGATTCTGACTCTACAACGAATGCGACCGGAGTGTTTGAAAATTTATTAGCAGATACTTATAAAATATATGTCATTGATGATAATGGATGCGTAAAACAGGATAGCGATGTTACAATATCAACGCTTGCGAATCCTACAGCCAATATACAACCTGATCCTGCAAATGCATGTCCCGGAATACCTTTAGCTTTAGATGGAAATCCTTCACACGGCGATGGAACATCATTTGTTTTGCATGCATGGACAGGAACAGATGCAGATTCTTTAGATGACAAAACAATACAAACACCAAACTTTACCAGCTACGTTGTTGGAAGTTATAATCTTACCTATACTGTTACTGACAATAACGGGTGTTCCGGCAGCGATGATATTACTGTTGTTGTTGATGATACAGAAGACCCAACCATAACTTGTATCGCTCCACCAACAAGAAATACTGATTCCGGAGAATGTTATTATACCGTTTTAGGGACTGAATTTGACCCCGAAAATGTAGACGATAATTGTGGAATTGCTTCTGTAACCAATGATTATAATGGTTTATCAACACTTGACGGTGAACAAATTGTTGATGGTACAACAATAATATGGACTGTTGAAGACTATAACGGAAATACTACCCAGTGTAGTTATACGGTAACCATTGAAGATAATGAAAACCCAACCATAACCTGTATTGCTCCGCCAACAAGAAATGTCGACCCAGGTGAATGTTATTATACTGTCGTAGGGAATGAATTTGACCCTGTAGATGTTGACGATAATTGTGGAATTGCTTCAGTAAC
>JAWLEM010000007.1:0-27581 GCA_041686115.1 Bacteroidales bacterium | reverse complement strand
CAATGATTATAATGGTTTATCAACGTTAGATGGCGAACAAATTGTTGATGGAACAACAATCGTTTGGACCGTAGAAGATAATAGCGGCAATACAGCCCAGTGTAGTTATACTGTAACTGTTACTGATAATGAAGACCCAACCATAACTTGTATTGCGCCGCCTACCCGAAATACTGATCCCGGTGAATGTTATTATACAGTTATAGGAACTGAATTTGACCCTGTAGATACAGACGATAATTGTGGAATTGCATCTGTAACCAATGATTATAATGGTTTATCAACGTTAGATGGCGAACAAATTGTTGATGGAACAACAATCGTTTGGACCGTAGAAGATAATAGCGGCAATACAGCCCAATGTAGTTATACGGTAACAGTTGAAGATAATGAAGACCCAACTATAACTTGTATTGCGCCACCTACCCGAAACACTGATCCCGGTGAATGCTATTATACAGTTGTAGGAACTGAATTTGACCCTGTAGATGTTGACGATAATTGTGGTTATACCGTTACAAATGATTTTAATGGATTATCAACACTTGACGGTGAACAAATTTTTGATGGAACTACTATAATTTGGACAGTAGAAGATAATAGCGGCAATACAGCCCAGTGTAGTTATACGGTAACAGTTGAAGATAATGAAGACCCAACCATAACCTGTATTGATCCTCCTACAAGAGACCCTGACCTTGGAGAATGTTACTATACTGTATCCGGCACAGAATTTGACCCATTAGTTGTTGATGATAATTGTGGCGTAGCTTCTGTAACCAATGATTATAATGGTTTATCAACATTAGATGGTGAGCAAATTACAGACGGAACAACTATAACCTGGACTGTTACAGACGGGAACTCTAATACATCCCAATGTAGTTATACTGTAACTGTTACTGATAATGAAGACCCAACCATAACTTGTATTGCGCCACCTACCCGAAATACTGATCCCGGCGAATGTTATTATACAGTTGTAGGGACTGAATTTGACCCTGTAGATACAGACGATAATTGTGGAATTGCTTCAGTAACCAATGATTACAATGGTTTATCAACGTTAGATGGCGAACAAATTGTTGATGGAACAACAATCGTTTGGACCGTAGAAGATAATAGCGGCAATACAGCTCAGTGTAGTTATACGGTAACAGTTGAAGATAATGAAGACCCAACCATAACTTGTATTGCGCCACCTACCCGAAATACTGATCCCGGTGAATGTTATTATACAGTTATAGGAACTGAATTTGACCCTGTAGATACAGACGATAATTGCGGAATTGCATCAGTAACCAATGATTATAATGGTTTATCAACGTTAGATGGAGAACAAATCGTTGACGGAACAACAATCGTTTGGACCGTAGAAGATAATAGCGGCAATACAGCCCAGTGTAGTTATACGGTAACAGTTGAAGATAATGAAGACCCAACCATAACCTGTATTGATCCTCCTACAAGAGACCCTGACCTTGGAGAATGTTACTATACTGTATCCGGCACAGAATTTGACCCATTAGTTGTTGATGATAATTGTGGCGTAGCTTCTGTAACCAATGATTATAATGGTTTATCAACATTAGATGGTGAGCAAATTACAGACGGAACAACTATAACCTGGACTGTTACAGACGGGAACTCTAATACATCCCAATGTAGTTATACTGTAACTGTTACTGATAATGAAGACCCAACCATAACTTGTATTGCGCCACCTACCAGAAATACTGATCCCGGCGAATGTTATTATACAGTTGTAGGGACTGAATTTGACCCTGTAGATGTTGACGATAATTGTGGTTATACCGTTACAAATGATTTTAATGGATTATCAACACTTGACGGTGAACAAATTTTTGATGGAACTACTATAATTTGGACAGTAGAAGATAATAGCGGCAATACAGCCCAGTGTAGTTATACGGTAACAGTTGAAGATAATGAAGACCCAACCATAACTTGTATTGCGCCACCAACCCGAAATACTGATCCCGGTGAATGTTTTTATACTGTCGTAGGAAATGAATTTGATCCTGTAGATGTTGACGATAATTGTGGATATACCGTTACGAATGATTACAATGGATTATCCACCCTGGATGGCGAACAAATTGTTAACGGGACAACAATCGTTTGGACCGTAGAAGATAATAGTGGCAATACAGCCCAATGTAGTTATACCGTAACAGTTGAAGATAATGAAGACCCAACTATAACTTGCATTGCGCCACCAACCCGAAATACTGATCCCGGTGAATGTTATTATACTGTCGTAGGAAATGAATTTGATCCTGTAGATGTTGACGATAATTGTGGATATACCGTTACGAATGATTACAATGGATTATCCACCCTGGATGGAGAACAAATCGTTGACGGAACAACAATTGTTTGGACCGTAGAAGATAATAGTGGTAATACAGCCCAATGCAGCTATTCTGTAACTATAACAGATAATGAAGATCCAATTATTTCTTGCCCTAATGACACTTCAGTTATTCAAGATGGAAGTTGCACTGCAGTAGTAAATAATTTATCTCCGATTGTATCCGATAATTGTGGCGTTATTTTACAAACCTGGGCCATGACCGGAGCCACAACAAACAGCTCTGTTGCAACAGGAATAAATGATGTTTCAGGAGAAACGTTTGAAATTGGAGTTACTACCGTTGAATATTATATTGAAGATGCTTCAGGAAATTCAGCTACCTGTTCATTTACTGTTGAAATATATGATGAGGTGGATGGCGGATTGATTGCTGCAGATCAAAACATTTGTTATAACACAACACCTAATCCTTTTACAAATGTTGCATCAGCTAATGTTTGCGGAGGGTTTACCTATCAATGGCAAATGAAAACAGGAACAAGCCCATGGGAAGATATTTCCGGAGCTACAAATGAAACCTATACAGAAACGAATCCTTTAACCGAAACAACCTACTATAATCGGAAAGCTATTTCTGATTTAGGCTTTGAAACAGCTTACTCAGACACTATAACTATTACAATAACTCCTGCACCAACTGTTTATGCAGGACAGGATACTACCTTATGTTATGGCAATGATTATCATATTCTGGATGCTGATACTACAAATTCATCTGCCATTGAATGGACTACAGACGGTGGGGATGGTACTTTTGATGATGAAACAATTTTAGATCCGGTGTATACTCCGGGGCCTAATGATTTATTAAAAGGATACGCTGATCTTGTTTTAAGATCCTATAATAATACTCCTTGTAGTGATGTGACGGATACCATAAGAGTTAATTATTTACCTGAGTTGCTAGCAGCTATAGGAAAACCATCTCCGTTTTTAATTGACTCTGCCAGTACTCATATTGATGTTTATTTTAAAATTGAAGATCATCGTTTTATTGGGGACCTAGCACTTTATTTGGTGTCTCCATTAGACTCTGTGGTTGAATTAAAGACATATTGTGAGGGACTTCTTTCTTCTGAACAAAACCTTACCGTAAACTTTTATAACGATCCCCTAGATACATCAGCTTTAGCAAATAGTACTATAGATGATTGTTATCCTGTATCAGGGAGATATGAATTTTTAGGTGAATGGAAAAAGAAATTACATGGCCAGGATCCGGCTAATGGATCATGGCGTATTAGAATTGGTGATAATAGAAATATTACCGGATCTGACGGCTTTTTAAGAGAAGCTGCTATAAAATTTTCAGATGATAACCAGGAAGGTGATTTTGAAAATGTTTTATATGCTGATTCTTCAATCAATTTACCTATTAATGAGTCACCTGGAGGAGGTATTATTGTTAATACAGAGTATGCCCTTCCAATTACCGGATTAACAACTTCTTGTTATGGTATTTGTGATGCTACGGCTGTAGGTACTGGATCAGGTGGACAGCCACCTTATGTTTCTTATGAGTGGAGCGATGTCCCCGACTTTAGTAATATTATTGCTACAACCGATACCGTTGATTTGTGTGCCGGAACATTCTATCTGAGAATAACAGATTCGCATGGTTGTACAGCTATTGACTCTGTTACTGTTGGCGAACCACCTGAAATTATTATCGACAGCGATACAGTTGTACATAATGTTTGTTATGGTGATTCTATTGGAAAAATTGCCTTGGCGTTTAGCGGAGGTACAGGAGCATTGCAATATACAATTAACGGTGCCGACTGGTATAACAGTGGAGATACCATTGAAAATCTTGGAGCCGGCGATTATGTTGTTTCAATTCAAGATGCAACAGGATGTACAAAAGATACTTTAATAACTATAACGGAGCCTACATCAATTGATATTTCAACAACAGTTACTCCAATAACCTGTTTTGAAGCTGATGATGGACAGATTGAAATAACAGCCACAGGAGGAACTCCTGGTGTAATTACACCTTATCAGTATTCAATCGATAGTGCTGCCACATGGAATCCAGGAAATATTTTTGCTCCGCTAAGCCCCGACACATTTTATATTGCTGTTCAGGATAGTTTGGGTTGTATTCAATATGGTGATACTGTATTTATGAATTATCCGGATACAATAAGCATTGACTCTGTTTCTATATCTCATGTAATATGCGATGGAAGCGCTGTGGATGGTGAAATAGTTATTCATGCAAACGGCGGAAGTGGAGACCTTTCATATTCAATTAATAATGGCACAGACTATTTTCCTGATTCTCTTTTTACAGGATTATCGGGAGGAAATTATCAAATTGCTGTTCAGGATGAGCGCGGATGTACAAAACTCCTTGATTCATTAGTTACAGTTAATGGCCCAATAGTCATTACCAGCGACACCGTAGTTCATAACCAGTGTTATGGCGATTCGATTGGAAGAATTGCTCTAGCCTTTACTGGCGGAACCGGTGCATTACAATATACCATTAACGGAACCGATTGGTACAACAGCGGCGACACCATAGAGAATCTTGGTGCTGGCGATTATGTCGTTTCAATTGAAGATGCCTCAGGATGTGCAAAAGACACATTAATAACAATAACAGAGCCTACACCAATTGATATTACTACCACTTACACCGGAATTTCGTGTAACGGATCAAACGACGGACAGATAGAAATAACAGCCACAGGGGGTACTCCCGGAATTATTAATCCATACGAATACTCTATTGATAGTGCGCAAACGTGGCAGTTCTCAAATATTTTCGGAAGTTTATCCAACGACACTTTCTATGTGGCTGTTCAGGATAGCCTTGGCTGTGTTCATTTTGGCGATACCATTACAATTAACGAGCCAGACACCATTGTAATTGATTCTATCATTACAGTGCCTTACTCTTGCTTTGGTGAAGGGGATGATGGTGAAATTATAGTATATGCATCCGGCGGAGTTGGAGAACTTCAATTCTCATTAACTGGAGATCCATTAGATTTCCAGGCAGATTCTAATTTTACCGGACTAATTGGTGGCACATATTCTATTTATATTGAGGACGATTGTGGTGTGGATACATTTGAGAATGTTGCTGTAATTTCAGGACCTATACCTATTGCTATTGACTCAATTAACATAACAGATGTAAGTACATGTTATGGAGATAATACAGGCAGGTTAGAAATTTATGGAAGCGGAGGATCAGGAGTATTCGAATATTCAATAGATAATGGAAATAATTATCAGTCATCAAATATTTTTACAGGCCTGTCAGCAGGATCATTTACAATTTATATTAGAGATGATAAAGGCTGTTTAAGTCCCGATAGCACAGTAACCATTAATGAACCGGATTCACTTCAGGTAACCAGTCTTGATATCATTGATGCATCAGAGTGCAACCCCGATATGACCGGATCAATAACTATTCATGCCATCGGCGGAACAGGTAGTTATGAGTTTAATGTAAATGGCGGCACATTCCAGTCAGATTCAGCATTTAGCGGACTAGATGTGGGAAGCCATACTTTTATCGTTAGAGATGCTAATGGATGCGAAACTTCGATAGATACAGCAATCAATATTATCGACCCACTTACTATTTCTTTTGACGTTACAGGAATATCATGTAATGGTGATAACGACGGAGAGATATCTGTTACGCCTCAAAATGGTACGCCTGGATACACCTATGAGTGGGAAACCGGTGAATTTACATCGACCATAAACAACTTATCGGCAGGTTGGTACACGGTAACAGTATCGGATTCAAATGTACCGCAAAGTTGCGAGATAATTGATTCTGTCGAAATTACCGAACCGGATCTACTGGAGCTTACTGCAAATGAGAAAGATATATTCTGTATTAACAGCAAATCATTAAATAGAGAAAATTCTAACGGAAAAATAAACGTCAGTGTTACAGGAGGTACACCATCCTATAGTTATAACTGGACAGGTCCATCTGGATTTACATCTGGTTCGTATTATATTACAGATCTTGATGAAGGAAATTATCACCTGACAGTTACAGATGCCAATAATTGTGAATTAACCTATAGTACTTCTATTTCGAAGGATAATACATATGATATTAGCTTTTCTCTTGAATTAGAAGATTCATCAATTTGTTGGAATGAAGATTTAATTTTTAATTCAACATCTAATGGAGCGGATACTATATTTATTCAGAAATATCAACTTACCGGAGGAGTTTGGATAGCATCTGACTGGTTTGTAGAAATAACTGATAATGAAATGTCGTTTTCAGATGATGCCTTAGGAGGAAACTCCCGATACGATATTGAAGCAAGCAACGATTACTGTTACGAAGACACCTCGGATATATCTGTTGTTTATTACCCCGATCGTGAATTAAATATTGTTAGAGAAGAAGAAGGCAGAGATACCATAGTAATAAAAGGAGAAAACGGACGATGGGAAGCTATGGCATCTGTTAATAACAGTAACGGATTAATTGTAAACTGGAGCCCAACAGAAGGCGTTTCTGCCCCCGACAGTTTATTTACAAGAATTACTCCTACCGAATCCATTTGGTACACGGTTGAAATCATAACTCAGGAAGGAGATTGCACAGATGCTGATTCAATCTATGTTGATTATGTTCCGGATATCGTTACTTATGATGGATTTTCTCCTAATGGCGATGGAATTAACGACTTTTGGTATATCGAAAACATTGATAAGTTTAAAAACAATGTTGTTACGGTATACAATCGTTGGGGAACTAAAGTTTATGAGCAAAAAGGATATAGTAATGACGACTCGAACAGGCGTTGGGACGGAACAGCTAAAAATGGAAAAGCGGTTGGCAGTGGAACTTATTACTATGTTATAATATTAAACGAAGAAGGATTTTCTCCGTTAACAGGAGCAATAACAATAATGCGTTAATATGAAAAAGATTAAACTACTCATATTCGTTGTATTGTGTCTGGCGTTTATTGAGCCTGTAAAGGCCCAACAAGCACCTTTTTACACACAATATATGTTTAACGATTATCTGGTAAACCCGGCGGTTGCCGGATCAAATAATTATTTCCAGATAAGAGCAAACTCCCGTATACAATGGATAGGAATGTCCGAAGCTCCAAGAACAATGAGCGTTGCAGCATACGGGCCATTTAAAGAAAGGCCGATGGGATATGGCGGATACATTTTTAATGATGTTACCGGGCCTGAAAGCAGATTATCACTGGGAGGAACATACTCTTACAACCTCATGTTAACAGATATGATGCGAATATCAGGGGGCATAACTATAGGTTTAATGCAGTACAAGCTCGACGGTACGCAAATTAAAATCGGTGATCAGGTGGGATACGACCCGGCTTTCCCTGATGGAGTTGAATCTCAAATGATTCCGGATGCAAGTGCCGGAGTTTATTTGTATTCAACCTATTATTATGTAGGGATATCTGCTCACCAACTCTTAGGTAATAAGTTTAATCTACACGAAGACCTTGACTCTGTTGATACAGACATGGGTATTAACCGTTTAAAGCAGCACTTATATCTGTCAGGTGGTTACCATTTTATTCTGAACCGCGACTTTGTTTTACAACCATCTGCTTTAATTAAGTATACAGGGCCCGGCTACTTTCAGGCAGAAATCAATGTAAAAGCTACCTACCAAAGAATGATCTGGGGCGGACTATCCTATCGTACGGGAGATGCAGTCGCCGTTCTTTTAGGTTATAATTACGAAAATAAAATATATTTTGGCCTGTCGTACGATATAACAGTATCCGAACTGAGGCGGTATTCGAACGGAACCATCGAAGTAATGATCGGTTACAGATTTAACGATGTTAAATGATATTAAAATATTTTTCGCTTTATAACCGGCACTATTTTGCCGGTTTTTTTATTTATTGAATGTTTTTTATAAATTTATCTATTAACTAAGAAATCAGATTCTATTGAGAGATTTGGATTAAATTCTTCTTAAATTAGCAGTCTGAAAAATAACTAATAACAATGCACAAATTACTTGCCACGGTATTAATTGTTTTCCTTTTTGGATGTACAAAGCAAAAGGTACCCGACCATGTTATTCCTCCGGATGATATGGTTTCAATATTAGTCGACATACATTTAGTTGATGGAATGCTAACATCAACCGAAACACGACGGGAACTAGCAAACAAAGATACTTCCAATCTATATAATCAATTGCTGAATAATTATAACTATAGCAGACACGATTTTGACACTTCTTTATATTATTATAGCAAAAACATTGGCCTTTACGATAAAGTTTATAACGAAGTGCTAAATCAGCTAAACGAGCTGGAAACAACCCTTAAACAAAAGGGAAGCAAAAACCTCCAAGAAAACGAATAACTCCGATGCGAAGGATTGCAGCTAATTATGTTTTCCCAGTATCAACCAAACCAGTTAAAAATGGAATTGTTGAAATTGATGATAACGGGAAAATTGTTAATCTCATTAAAACGAATGGAAACTTAACAGAGAGCCGCAATCTTGAATTTTATAATGGTGTTATTGTTCCCGGGTTCGTTAATTCACACTGCCACTTAGAGCTTTCGCACCTAAAAGATACAGTCAAAGTAAATCAGGGCCTGCCTTCTTTTATTAGGAGCATGCTTCATTATAAAAAAAATAAAATTGATGAACCGGGCAATCAATCAATTGTGCAGGCAGATGATTTAATGCGAAGAAACGGAATTGTTGCTGTTGGCGATATTGTAAACACGAATGTAACGATTAAAACTAAACAAAAAAGCAAGCTTTATTATCACTCTTTTGTGGAGTTCGCAGGATTAGGCAGTAACTATTTAAAAAAAATTCAGGATGCTAAAAAATTATTTCAGGAATATAAAAAAAGCGGTTTAGCTGCTTCCATTGTTCCTCATGCTCCCTACTCCGTTTCACCGGACTTATTTAAACAAATAGTACAACAAGCGCTTTCAGAAAATTCTATTCTTTCTATACACAATCAGGAAACAAGGTCGGAAAATGAACTGTTTTTATCCGGTTCTGGCGAATTATTTGAAACCTTTAGGTCCATGGGTATTGATATGTCGTCATGGGAAAAAACAAAAAAAAGCGCTCTCGAAACCATGATAGAATATTTACCCGAAAAAAACAATGTTTTACTTATTCATAATATATATACTAATCAACGTGAAGTTGAAAGAGTATCGGGTATATTTTCTAATGTTTATTGGGTTCTTTGTCCATTATCGAACTTATATATCGAAAATAAACTGCCCGATATAAATGCATTTCTTAAACACCAGAACAACATTGCGCTGGGAACCGATAGCTTAGCTTCTAACAAAACATTATCCATCCTGGATGAAATGAAAGTAATAAGTAAATATTTCAGTAAAATTACTTTCGAAAATGTTATTCAATGGGCAACGCTAAATGGTGCCAAAGCGTTAAAAATCAACAGCCATTTAGGAAGTTTAGATATTGGCAAATCGCCCGGAATAAATCTTATCACCGATTTTGATTTTCAGAAAATGCAAATTACAGAAAAAAGTACGGTAAAAAAATTAGCTTAATGAATTCCGCTATTTTTTAAATAACTTACTGCTTCCTTATCAAATCTAAGAATATGATCATCAAACCATTGCTCAAGATAATGATAAATTTCTAAACAAAGATCGGGCTTATTATTTTCCAGATCTTTTTGAAATTGAATGATTCGGTTAATAAACTTGTTATGATCTGATTTGTGTTTATCGAAATTAGGATAATGGCAGTCTTTAAAATAAATTTCCTCTTTAATAAAATAATAATCAATTAAATAGGCTAGCTGATAAAATATATCAGAAACACTCTCTTTACAAGTATTATGATTAATAATTATTTTTAACTGATTAATGATTTCGAGAAACTTTTTATGCTGCTCATCAATAATGCTGATATCAACATTATTCTCATCTTTCCACTCATAGGGCTCAGGATTAACCTTATATTCCATTTTCTTTCTTTTATTTATTAATTAGCAGGAAAAAACTTTCGATAGGCTGGGGTTTTAACCATAAATATACATTTTTTTAAACCATCTGTTTTCTCTCACTTACAGCATTTGTATTGTACAAATTTAACTCCAAATCCATAAAATAAAATGATAATTGTCATTATATCAGCAAAGTATAGATGCCCAGGCCTTTCGTTACAAACTTTATTTAGTTTTTCATAATATAGATTAAATTAGTGTCAGAGTATAGGCCGATTTATCATTCGCCAAAAAATATATATATTGTGTATTATTAAAAACACCTTAGCGGTGAAAAAAAAGAAACAACTATTAACCGCAATGTCACGAAGACGCAAAGAAATATTAAAATATATATTTATTTTGTGTAATAAATTAAAAAAAACTTAGCGTCTTGGCGACTTAGCGGTAAAATATAAAAAAATACTTTAAGATTAAATTTGAACAGATACATTGCAAATAATGAAAAAACCAAAAGTATTAGTAGCACCTTTAAATTGGGGTTTAGGCCATGCATCAAGAGTTATTCCTATAATAGATCGTTTAATCAAGGCTAACTTTTCGGTTATCATTGCTGCAGATGGGGCTGCTTTTGATTACTTATGTCAGGAATTTCCAAATCTTCAAACGATAAAATTCCCTGATTTAAAAATCAAGTATTCAAAAAAACACCTGGTTTTTAAAATTTTTTTACAATCACCAAAAATAATTTACAATGCTTTTGTAGAGCATTATTTGTTAAAAAAAATAATCAAAAAACATCACATTGGCCTGGTAATATCAGACAATAGATTTGGACTGTGGAATAAACACACCTATAATATTTTTATTTCTCATCAGCTAAATTTAATATTTCCAAAAAAATTATCATTCTTCACCCCTGTTTACCAAGCCTTTTTAAAATCTATAATCAAAAAATATGACGAGTGCTGGGTTCCTGATTTTCCGGGGAACCATAATCTGTCAGGCTATCTGTCACATCCGGCTTTAATCCCATCAAAAACTAAATATATTGGACCCATATCGCGGTTTAACCGTTATCATCATAACGCTTTGTTAAAAACTAAATATGATTTGTTGTTTATCCTTTCAGGCCCTGAACCACAAAGAACTATTTTTGAAAACATCATTCTTAAGCAAATAAAAAACAGAACCTTAAGAACAGCCCTGGTAAGAGGGACACAAACAAGCTTTAATGTCAACTCATCTGTTGATGTTTATAATGTGGTGCATTCAGAGCAGTTGTTTAAGCTTATGCAACAATCAAAACTTGTTGTTTGTCGTTCAGGTTACAGTTCTATTATGGATTTAATTATAGCAAAAAAGAATGCTATTCTTGTTCCCACACCTGGACAAACTGAGCAGGAATACTTAGCAAACCATTTAAAATCATGGAATCAATTTTATTTTGTACTGCAGCAAAATTTTAATCTGGATCATGCTTTGCTTAACGGCCAGTTACTAACCACAAGCAATTTGGAATTGGAAAATAATGTAGACCAGGAAATCAATAGACTGAAATTACTAATGCAGTAACCATTAATCCGGTAAACCAACCGGCATAAACATCAAATTGATTGTGCTTTTCAAGTTTTAACCTTGAATATCCTAATACACCAGATACCAGAATAGCAGCAATAATAAAAAATTCAATATTAATATTAAGCCTGAACGAAACAGCAATAAGCGCACCGGTTAATCCTCCTATCCCAAGCATATGTGCACTGATTTTCCATTTTATGGATAACAAAAACAATAAAAAAACAGATGTTGCACTTGCCAGCATAAAAACATTGATTGTTTTTGGTGCACCAAGCCTTATAAGCAAATAATAGGAGAAAAAATAGAGTATAGAGGTAATAAAAAAAGGAACAAGCCTTTCCTTATTACTTTCCATATAAATACTTTTTATAATTTTTTGAAAAATAAAAAACGGCAAAAAGGTTAATGGTAAAATTGTGGTACTAATTAATACAATAATAAAAATTATTTTTTTTGCTTCAAAAGGTAAAAACTCAAGAATACTACCGGAATTGAACAAAATAATAACACCAATAGCAGGCATTAATAAGGGATGAAAAAGAAATGAAAAAAGTTTTGCAAAAAATTTACCCATAATTTATAGTTCCTTTCTAAGTCTTGCTACCGGAATATTAAGCTGTTCGCGGTATTTTGCTACTGTTCGTCGTGCAATTCTGTATCCCTTTTCTTTTAAAATGCTTGTTAACTTATCATCGGTAAGTGGTTTCTTCTTGTCTTCATTTTCGATACACTCTTTCAGGATCGATTTTATTTCGCGAGAGGAGACCTCCTCGCCCGAATCTGTTTGTAAACCTTCGGAGAAGAAATATTTAAGCGGGAATATTCCAAAGTGTGTTTGAACATATTTGCTATTGGCTACTCTTGAAATTGTAGAAATATCTAATCCGGTGCGTTCGGCAATATCTTTTAAAATCATAGGCCTTAATTTCGATTCATCGCCCTCAAGAAAATATTTGTACTGATACTCAATTATGGCATTCATGGTAAGCAATAATGTGTTTTGTCGTTGCTTAATGGCATCGATAAACCATTTTGCCGAATCGAGTTTTTGCTTTACAAAAGATATCGCCTCTTTATCGCTTTGTGTTTTTTGCTCTTTATCTTTTAAAACATAACCCTGAAGCATTTCGGTATAAGTGTTGTTAAGTCGAAGCTCGGGAACATTTTTTGCATTTAATGATAACTGGAGCTCTCCTTCTTTGTTATCTAAAGTAAAATCGGGGACAATCGTTTGTATTGACAGGCTCTGGGTTTCGGAAAAACTACTTCCCGGTTTAGGGTTAAGTTTTAGTATTTCGTTAATGGCTCCTTTCAGTTCGTCTTCAGTAATGTTAAGGCGTGTAATAATTTTTTCGTAATGTTTCTTTGTAAACTCCAAAAAATAATATTTAAGAATTTTACGAGCCAATCCTATTTGCGGTATTTCCTGATTTTTACTCTCAATTTGCAGCAGTAAGCATTCCTGCAATGTTCGGGCGCCTACACCAGTGGGCTCAAGGTCTTGTATCTTTTTTAAAACATCAAGTAACTCTTCCTCCGTTGTTTCAATATTTTGCGAAAATGCCAAATCATTAACAATGGCTTCAATTTTCCTTCGTACATAACCGTCATCATCAATATTGCCAATCAAATATAAAGCAAGTACTTCCTCTTTTTCTGAAAAATTTCGCAATCCTATCTGGTTTTGCAGAAACTCATGAAAACTGGTTCCGGAAGAGAACGGTATTTCTTCTTTTTTATCGTCTTTGGAATAATTATGTGATGTTAATTTATAGGAAGGGATATCTTCATCATTGATATAATCTTCCAGAGAAAACTCATCCGTGTCATTTTCGATATTATCATCCGAAATTTCCTCATCCAAATTATCATTTAAATCATCATCTTTACCCTCTTCGAGGACAGGATTTTCTTCAAGCTCTTTTTTTATCCTCTGCTCAAGCTGCATTGTAGGTATTTCAAGCAGCTTAATCATTTGAATCTGCTGCGGTGAAAGTTTTTGTAATAATTTTTGTTGTAAACTTTGTTTTAACATTTTCTCTACAAAATAGCTTGCTTAAAGATAATTAAAATTCGGCATTTTTAGGTGTACGGGGAAAAGGAATTACATCGCGAATATTCGACATTCCTGTTACAAATAAAATAAACCGTTCAAAACCTAACCCAAAACCACTATGAGGCACTGTACCAAATTTCCTGGTTTCTAAATACCACCACATATCTTTTTCCGGGATACCCATTTCTTTAATCCTGTCCAGCAGTTTATCATAGATTTCTTCCCGTTGTGATCCTCCAATAATTTCACCAATTCGGGGAAATAAAACATCCAGCGCCCTAACCGTTTTATCATCATCATTTTGTTTCATGTAAAATGCTTTGATCACCTTGGGGTAATCGGTAACCATTACTGGCTTTTTGTAATGTTTTTCTACCAAATAACGCTCATGTTCAGATTGTAAATCGGACCCCCATTTTACCGGGAATTCAAATTTTTGCCCCGATTCCATTAATACATCAATAGCCTCGGTATAGGTTATGCGTTCGAATTTATTTTCCACCACAAACTTCAGGCGTTCAATCAATTCTTTGTCAAACATCTTATTCAGAAATTCAAGGTCTTCCACACAATTTTCAAGAGCATAGGATACCAGGTATTTTAGAAAATCTTCTGCCAAATCCATATTATCATGGATATCATAAAATGCCATTTCGGGTTCAATCATCCAAAATTCTGCCAGGTGTCTTGGCGTGTTTGAGTTCTCTGCTCTAAATGTCGGGCCAAAAGTATAAACATTAGATAATGCTGTTGCCCCTAACTCAGCTTCCAACTGGCCAGAAACGGTTAAGTTGGTTTCTTTTCCAAAAAAATCGTTTTCAAAATCTATTTTACCATCGTCGTTTCTGGGAATATGATCCATATTAAGCGTTGATACGCGAAACATTTCTCCTGCACCCTCCGCATCAGAACCTGTAATAATTGGTGTGTGCAAATAATAAAAATTTCTATCATTAAAATATTTATGAATTGCGAAAGCCATTGCATGCCTGATTCTAAAAATAGCCCCGAAAGTATTGGTTCTGAATCTTAAATGAGCAATTTCGCGAAGAAACTCCATTGAATGCCCTTTTTTCTGTAAAGGATAAGTATCAGGATCTGCTGTACCATAAACAATTATTTCGCTGGCATGAATTTCTACCGTTTGTCCTTTACCTAAAGACTTTACCAGGGTACCGTTAACACTTAAACTTGCTCCGGTTGTTATTTTTTTGATTAAATTTTCGTCAAAATTAGCTACATCAACAACAATTTGGATATTATTTATTGTCGACCCATCATTTAAGGCCACAAATGCAACCTGCTTATTACCTCTTTTTGTCCTAACCCAGCCTTTAACATTTACTTCCCTGTCTACTTCGGCTGTTTGCAGTAATTCCTTGATAAAGCTTCTTCTGTATTCCATAATTATAATAACGATTATTTTAAATCACAAAAATAATATTTTTCGTGCGATATGAAATGACTTAGCAATTATTATTGCTTAAATCATACATTTTGGTCTTGTTTTTTTACTTATTTTTTCGTATATTTTAAAAAATTACAACCCTGTTGCTATCTACCAGAAGGTATTGATTTTCAAAGGTAGGGTAATTATTTAAAATCTAACCATTTAAAAAAGGAAATATTATGGAAAAATGGACCATTAACAATACTGTCTTCGAAAATAAAGAGTTAAACGATCAGGTATCATTAATAGTCAATGAAATTGTTGATGAGTATGACAGATTAATTCCAACGGGTCCGCCATTAGGTTTTAAACCCATTAAAATAATAAACGACCTTGAAGCAGGGCCAACTTTTTACTGGCCACTAGGAAAGGACTTTTATAAAATTGGTTTAAATGTTGCCGGAGTTTATTATAATCAAATTGCTTTTCAATTTTCACAGGAACTAGGCAGAATTTATTGCGATCCAAGAATAAACAGCTGGTTAATTGAGTTGTTTTGTCATATCATGGCTTTAAACACGCTGGACTTTTTATCAAAAAAGTGGGAAGAAAATCCACCCAATAAAGAACTCGAAGACTACTGGTATAATTTTGACTCATATAAAAGCAACTTACTGGGAGCTGCTTTTAGTAAGGTTGATATGGTAAAATACCAGGTTTCTAACGAATGGGTCGAATACCAGGTAAACAAGTTAAGGACAAAAGAACATTTAAACAGGGGTAAATTATTAATCATCGCTTACGAGCTACTACCCATGTTTAAGGAACATCCTGAGAGTTGGTTAATATTGCCTTATATTGGAAAATTTTCAGTGCCACCTCCACCTTCCGACCCTAAAAGCTTGGCTACCAACAGAAACACAGAGCCGGATTTTGAGCAGCTAATGCAGCATATACCTGAAAAACTAAAACCATTCGCCCAAAAGTTTTACAAAAAAATTGGGGCAAAAGAGTATATAAAATAAGCGTTTTATAGTACTCTTATTTTATTTTAACCAAAAATTCGTAAAATTATGGAAGACAGACTAGTTACAATAGCAATTCATAATTATTCACGAGCTGAAATTTTACGCACAAGACTTGAGGCCGAAGGGATCGAGTGTTATTTAAAAAATGTTAACCTGATCCATTCTTCCATTTCCGGAGGTGTTAAAGTACGAGTTAATTCGCATGATTTGGAAAAAGCACTAAGAATTGTCGAAAAAGTTAGTGAACAGTTTCGCGAGGAGCCCGAAGAAGATAATGAACAGGATTATCAAAACGTTCAAAAAATACTTGTCCCTATAGATTTTAGCGACTACTCGGTAAATGCCTGCCGTTACGCTATAGGACTGGCTGAAAAACTCAATGCAGAAATCAAATTATTACACGTATACTATAATCCTATAATTAATTCGATGCCCTTAACCGACACCTATTATTACCAGGTAAATATGGATGAAATAATCCGTGAAATAGAGGTGCGGGCAAAAGAAAATATGGAGAATTTTTATAATGATTTGATGGAAAAAATCGAACGGGAAAAAATCGAGGGTGTTAAGCTCGATTATGAACTTGTTAGTGGTATAGCCAGCGATGAAATTATTATAAAAAGCGAAGAGTATAAGCCCGAGGTTATAATTATTGGTACCAGAGGACAGGGTGAACGTGAAAATGACCTTATTGGAAGTGTAACAGCCAAAGTTATCGACGATGCAAAAACTCCTGTTCTGGTTATTCCCGAAGATTCTCTCTACCAGGGAATAGCAACAATTAACATTTTATATACCACAGATTTTGATGACTCTGACTACAAAGCACTGAAAAAATTAATGAATATTATTGCTCCCTTTGATATTCGTTTATATTGCTTACATGTAGGAACACAGGACAGCAATGTGTGGGATAAAGTAAAAATGGATAAATTAAAGACCACACTTAAAGAACAATACAGCGATTACGAAATTGAGTGTTCTATTATTGAAGAAGAAGACTTTTTAAAGGGAATTCAGGAATTCATACGTGAAAAAAATATCGACATCATTTCGTTAGTGACCCATAAAAGGAGCATTATTTCAAAGCTGTTTAATCCAAGCAAAGCAAGAAAAGTTTTGTTTCATACGAATATACCATTTCTGGTTTTTCATTCGGATAAGTAGTTATACAAGGTATTTGCAATAACTAAATCAACCTGAGTGGTAATTTTAATGTTCTCGCGATTCCCCGGCACCAGGTTGATTTTTATTCCTGCTTTTTCTACAACACTTGCATCATCAGTGAATGACGGTTCGAATGGTTGCTCATAAGCTTGATGTATCATTTTGCAGTCGAAAGCTTGCGGGGTTTGAATTAACTTATATTTTGTACGGTCAACAGGCCTGTTTTCATTGTTCCCCACATAACGCACAGAGTCAACCATATCAACATATGGAATGGCGTTCCCATTTACCGTTGCAATCTCAAAAACATTTTGTGTCGTTTCCTGGCTAACCAGTGGGCGGACACCATCGTGAATAGCCACAACACCTTCCGAATCAACCTTTTGTAAAGCGTTTTTTACCGAATGATAACGTGTTTCTCCACCATTAACTATTTGATGTTTAATGTTAAAAAAATACCGTTCACATAATTCTTGCCAGTATTCTATCTGGTTTTCAGGTAAAGCCACAATAATTTCAATATCTGGATTAAAATAATAAAAAGCCTTAATGCTTATCATTAATACAGGCACTCCTTTAATATCCAAAAATTGTTTGGGTACAGCACTTTGCATACGTTCTCCTGAGCCACCGGCAACTATTATTGCATAATATTTCACAAATGCTATCCTTTCAAAATAGGTTTTAGTAATTAGAATAAATTAACTATTAAACGTAGATCAATTTAATCATCATATCGAATCGGCATTATACAAATACCGCTTAATACTCCTTTTTGGTGTTTTTTCGAACTCTTCAGGATAGATTTTAATTTTATGAACCTGCTTATTTTTGGCAAGTGTAGAGTTCACTTCTTTTTTATTTTCTTCCATAATTTCCATCAACCTGGCTTCGCTTAATTTATCTTGATCCACCATTTCTAAATCAGGATAAACAAGGGCTATTAATGTATTCTCTTTTTCAATAATAACAGACTCCTGAATGTAAGGCATATTATTTAACTTGGCTTCAATTTCTTCCGGATAAATATTCTCGCCCGACGGTCCAATAATTACACTTTTGCTTCTTCCTTTAATAAAAACAAAATCTTCTTCATCAGTAATTCCAAGGTCTCCCGTGTGTAACCATCCATCTTTATCAATAGCTTGCTCGGTGGCTTCCACATTTTTATAATAACCATACATTACATTTTCGCCGCGAACCAGGATCTCTCCTACTTCATTATATGGATCATTTGAATCGATTTTTATTTCCAGGGTATCAACCAGTTTTCCGGAAGAACTAAATTTGGTTTTATCCCAGTTAGCATAACTAATAAGCGGCCCGCATTCGGTCATACCGTATCCTACAGAGTAGTTAAATTTTATTTTATTCAGGAATTGTTCTACATCCTTATTTAAAGCAGCCCCTCCAAGCACAACCTCTTTAAAATTCCCGCCAAATACTTCGTTGAGCTTATTCCTAATCTTATGATAAATGGCTTTATCAAGCAATGGAAGGTTGATTAGAAATTGCATAGATTTTTTTCCAAGAATGGGCAAAATTTGTTTTTTATAAATTTTCTCCATGATTAATGGAACAGTAATAATAATAGCTGGTTTCACTTCCTGAAATGCTTGAATAATAATTTTAGGTGAAGGTGTCCGTGTTAAAAAATGGATGTGGCATCCAATTGAAAAAGGCCATAAAAACTCGAATGCACATCCGTAAGTGTGTGCCAGAGGAAGAAATGAAACAATTTTATCTCCCGGGTTAAGTGGCATATTCCTGTGAGCATAACGAATATTGGCAGCAAGGCTGTTTAATGGCAAAACAACTCCTTTGGAAAACCCGGTGGTTCCGGATGTATAGTTTAAAACACCAACTTCTTCGTTAGAAATTTCGTCGAAAGCTAACTTTTCGGAAGTTATTCCTCCCGGATAAAACTCCTCATATAATTGGTCAATAATTTTATATTTTTCATTAATTTTTTCGTTTTTCCCTTCTACAAGCATGCTAAAATCTGTTAAAGAAAAAACAGCCCTTAAATTTGGCATGGCACTTTCGTCCAGGTTTTCCCAAATAGGATCTCCGCTAAACAAAACAATTGAATCGGAATGATTAACAATATGATGCACATCATTGGGATGAAAATCGGGTAATATGGGTACAACGACAGCACCATAAGTTATAATGGCAAGGTAACTCATTGCCCAGTTGGCAGAATTCTTGCCAATTAATGCAATTTTATCTCCCTTTTTAACATCACACTCTTCGAACATGATGTGAATACGCACAATTTTACGTGCTACATCGCTGTATTTATAACTCTTGCCCTGATAATCGGTAAGCGCCGGATAGTCCCAGTTGCTTTTTAAACTATCTTCTATATACTTCACAAAATTCTCTGGTATCATAGCCTAAAAGTTTAATAAAACAAAAAAGTAAACTTAAAAAATAAAAGCCGCATAATCAAATATGTAAATATACATTCAACCAACATAAACAATTCTCTGTGGTAAACTGTTAATCAATCAGCAAGTTGATGATTACGGAGGAACAATGCATCATTTGCATGGAATATTTTTATAAATTTGCAAGCCTTAATGGCAAAAATAATAGCTATGAACAAAGTAGAACAAGCAAAAGAGTTAACAAACCGATTAAAAGATAAGTCTCCCGAAGAGGTATTAAAATACTTTATGGATAAATGTGACCAAAAAGTTGGTTTTGCATCAAGCCTGGGTGCTGAAGACCAGGTTTTAACTGATATGATTTGTCAAATCAACAAAAATGTAAATATTTTCACCCTCGATACTGGCCGGTTATTTCCCGAAACATATGATTTAATCGAAAAAACCAGTGATCGGTATGATATTAAAATCAAAGTATTTTTTCCTGATTATGAAAAGGTAGAAGAAATGGTTCAGGAAAAAGGGATAAATCTGTTTTACAAAAGTGTTGAAAACAGGGAGCGCTGTTGCTTTTTAAGAAAAAAAGAACCCTTAAAAAGGGCATTTAAAGGTTTGGAAGCCTGGATCTGTGGATTACGCAAAGAACAATCCATTACCCGCCTAAATAACCAGGTCGTTGAATGGGACAGTCAGCATGGTTTATTTAAAATTAACCCTTTGATTGAATGGACTGAGGACATGGTTTGGGATTACATTAAAAAGCATAATGTGCCTTATAACGAACTGCACGATAAAGGATTCCCCAGCATTGGTTGCCAGCCTTGTACCAGGGCGGTAAAACCGGGCGAAGATTTTCGTGCAGGAAGATGGTGGTGGGAAGAACCCGAAAAAAGAGAATGCGGATTGCATAACAGGCCTAACAAGAAATAAATCATTTTGTATTTTGTGACAAGAGTTTTTAGGTTTTGGAAAAATTCTATAATTTTTCTATTTAACCTGTTATAGAATTTCCATTTAAAATCAAACCTTTCCAACAACTTATTTTAACCTTTCCATAAATATATATTATCAAATAAAATAGATTTTCAAAAAGGATTCATTAACTTTAAACTGCAAAAAAAAATACTGGTGAAAAATAATGAGTCGTAAATCGCTTTTTATAAATATTTTTTTCGATATCGTTGCAATATTCATTGCATTGGGCCTCATTTTATGGATTAAACCAGGTGATTCAAGTTCATACTTCCCAAAATATAACCTTCCTTTAGCCATATTTATTGGTATTTGGGTTGTTATTTCTTTCATATCAAAAAAATATTCCGCTCCCGAGCGGTTAAAACTAACTCATGCATTTTTACACATCATTATAACCAACTTATTTATAACAGGGCTCATTACCATATTGATGGTCCTTTTTCAGTCGCATTTCTATTCGCGCTTAATTGTTTTTGGAACCATCGGTTTTACAGCCTTTTTTGAGCTTTTTTTCGCCTTCTGTGATTATTATATCTGTAACACCAGAGTAGGAGCTGATACTTCTAAAGTTTTCGAAACCTATCAGAAAATTGTTGGTCGCGAAAACGGGTATCCAAAAGCGGAACCATACCCCCCGGAACTGACACTCGATCCGGTTCCCGAAAATATTAAAGAAACAATAATTGAAGAATCCGGTGAAGATGTTTTCAAATTCCTTTCCCAAAACATCGATCTTAATATACCCAATTACTCGCTACTTGCCACAACAACACGGTTTAATATTGAAAAATTACCGGAAAAGACATACTTAAAACTGGTAAACCTTAAAAGGATTAACGATATCCGGTTTATTAACAAATTTTTCGAAGCCATCAACCGTAAACTCATTGATGGAGGTATATTTATTGGATGTGTTGAAACAAAAGACCAGCGAAAAAAACGTATCATCAGAAAATATCCGCCCATATTAAATCGCATTTATTATTTTTTAGATTACATATTAAAACGCGTTTTCCCAAAATTTAATCTGACCAAACGAATCTATTTTTTTCTTACACGGGGTAATAACAGGGTAATATCAAAAGCAGAAACTTTTGGGCGCCTATATTCCTGCGGATTTAAAATTGTAAACGAACAGGAAATAAACGGTTGGTTATATTTTGTAGCAATAAAGGTTCGTAATCCATATTTCGACATGAAACCAACTTATGGGCCTCTGGTAAAATTAAGCCGCATTGGTAAAAACGGTAAAAGAATACAGGTCTATAAACTTCGTACCATGCATCCTTATGCCGAATATTTGCAGGAGTACGTTTACGAAAGATCAAATTTAGAAGAAGGAGGAAAGTTTAAAGATGATTTCAGGGTGACTACTGTTGGCAAATTTTTTCGCAAATTTTGGATCGACGAATTACCTATGTTCATTAACTTTTTCCGTGGCGATTTAAAAATTGTTGGCGTAAGGCCTTTAAGCCAGCACTATTTTAACTTATATTCAAAAGAACTCCAGGAGAAGAGAATTAGAACCAAGCCCGGCCTGATTCCACCGTTTTATGTTGATTTGCCCAAAACACTGGAAGAAATCCAGGCTTCGGAATTAAAATACTTAAACGCTCACGAAAAACATCCGTTTTTAACCGACTGGAAATATTTTTGGATAGCTGTTTGGAATATTTTATTTAAAAAAGCTCGAAGTTCATAGTACTTTAGCTGATCCTGGCACTTAAGTGATTTTTTTATAAAAAAGTTGTTGTTAAATGAAAAAAGTTGTTTTTATATATTTATTGGTTATTTCAAACCTGGCCTTTACACAAGAAGTATACTACCATACTTCCAATAAGCCTGTTTACGAATTTTTAGATGAGTTCGCTAATCTTGGTGTTATTGATATAAACACATCAACAAAACCATATGCTCGTATTTTTATAGCAACCCAGCTAAAAACAATACAAGAAAGCAACTACAAACTAAATAAGCGCCAGCAGGATGAGCTAAATTTTTATTTAAAAGATTTTAACAAGGAGTTAATGAATAATAAGGATTTCGATAAGCGGTTTGATATTTTATATTACAAAGACTCCCTGTTTGCTTTTTCGATAAATGCAATTCTGGGTGCCGAATATTTTATGAACGACAGTGCAAATTTTCACCATCGCTGGAACGGGGCGGAAGCCTTTGCTTACATTGGTAAAAACTGGGGTTTTTATGCCAGCTTACGCGATAATCATGAGAGTGAGATGTTGGCTAAAGAAAACTTTCTAACTCAACGTATGGGTGCCAACTATAAATATAATGATGGCGGTGGTGACTTTAGCGAAATGCGGGGCGGCTTAACCTATAGCTGGGAATGGGGTAGTTTTGGCCTGGTAAAAGACCATTTCGAGTGGGGCAATAATTACAATGGCGCTAATATTTTTTCGGGAAGAACACCTTCGTTTGCGCACCTAAAATTAAACCTAAAACCAGCAAAATGGTTCGAGTTTAACTGGGTACACGGATGGCTGGTTTCAGAAGTAATAGACAGTGCTTCTACCCTTACATTTACCAATGCATACGGTACCAGCAGCCGCGAGATGATGTTTGATAAATACCTGGCAGCAAACCTTTTTACCTTTAAACCTTTCGAAAAATTTTATGTGTCTGCAGGAAACTCTATAATATACAGCTCTGATGGAGCGCAACTACAATACCTGATACCGGTAATGTTCTATAAATCAGTGGACCACACTTATAATGCAACAGACAAAGCAGGGCGAAATGTTGGACAAAACTCACAAATGTTTTTCGATATCAGCTCCCGAAATATTAAAAAAGTGCATCTTTCGGCAACACTTTTTGTTGACGAATTGTCAACCAGCCGGTTTTTTAATGATTCGGTATATAATTTCTGGAGTATAAAAACCAGTATGCGTATTTCAAATCTTATTCCCAATACATTTTTAACAGCAGAATATACTAAATCTATGCCTTTAACTTATAAACACAATATTCCTACTACAACTTTCGAAAGCAATGGATACAATTTAGGTCATTATTTAATGGATAATGCTCAGGAAATTTATTTTGCAGTTCAGGTAAAACCATTAAAAACGCTATCGTTAAAAGCCGCTTACCTGCTTGCGCAAAAGGGTAAAGATTATGACGCATTAGGCGGTTCAAGGCTGGGAAATCCTTTTATCGATAAGGTTGAATGGGAAAATCAATCTGTTTCATTACATGCTAGCTATCAAATTATTAACGACGGGTACCTTTTTATAAAATACCTTTACAGCGACATTTCCGGCGAACTGGACAAATATACGGCACCAGTGTTCCACGGGAAACAAAGTACATTTTCGTTTGGAGCAAATTTTGGATTTTAAATCTAAATTAAAGACTTTGCTTTAGCTATTAAAACAAATCTAATATTATTTCCCATTACTGAATTCGGAAGGAAAACGAACTGCAGTCTCATTTTCCTTTAGGCTGCTTTCATCAACTTTTCTGGCGATATCGTCCAAAATAGTCATCTTCTGATTTTCAGATAACCCTGTACTTTCTGTAATATAAATATGGTCAATTACTTTCATTCCGCAAAATTCAAACACACCAACATCCTGAGTAGCTCTCAAGCTATCAAACAGGTTTATCTTTTTTAATGAATCTTCATCCATTCCGGCTGATGTAATTAATCTTACTTTCTTATCCTTTAATAATCCTTCAACACCGTTTTTAGAAACTTTAAAAGCAAAACCATTAGTAAAAACCCGGTCAATATAGCCTTTCAAAATAGCCGGAAATGCGTTCCACCATAAAGGATAAATAATTGTTATCTCATTAGCCCATAAAATATAGCTTTGCTCAACTAGAATATCAGGGCAAATATTTCCTTTCTTCAAATATTGTAATTCGTCATAATCTAATATAGGCCTGAACTTCATTTGATACAAATCCCTAACCTTTACCTTGTCGCCCTTAGCTTCCTGCTGATCAACAATTCTGTTTTTTATGCTGTAATTTAAACTTTCTTTTCGAGGGTGTGCTATTATAATTAAATGATTCATATATATTATTGGATTTTTTTAAACAATAGAAATAAGACAAGATATTTTTTGATTTGTTCATCAATAAAAAATTCAATTCTAAAATTTCTATATAATCTGATTTTTTATTAACCACACTCCACTGTATAATATTAAAAGACCTATAAATATTATAACAATGGGTACAAAATTCTATCACACTTAACCCTGAATTTTACATGCTCATCATAAAAAGTTTGCACGTTTTTTGATAAAGGCTTTCATTTACACAAAAATTAATAATGAATTAATGTTGTTTTGAAATTTTCAGCCGAAATTTGATATTTAACATAAACTTTGGAAACTTTCAGAGAAATTTTTGTTTCCTTAGTTTTTTTGTTTAGCTTTGCCCGCTAATTTATGAGCAAAAAAACCATTGTATGGAGAAAGAATTACAGAACTTATTAGAGCGTGTTGGAGAGCTTTATTTACGATACGGAATTAAAAGCGTTACCATGGATGATATTGCCAGCGAACTGGGAATGTCAAAAAAAACGATTTACCAGTATGTTGAAAACAAAAACGACCTGGTAGGCAAAGTTATAGATTATCATTTATATGAAAGGGGCTGTGAATTTTTAGCAATTTTTGAGAAAAACTTGAATGCCGTTGAAGAATTATTAGCTGTAGGTGTGCAAATTATTAAATCAATTAAAGATCAAAATCCATCTACTGAATATGATTTGAGAAAATACTATCCTGAACATTTTAATAAATTGCAGAAGGTGCGAAAAGAGCGAATGTATAATGCAACCATTAAAAATATCCGTAAAGGTATTGAAGAGGGCCTTTTTAGAAAAGACCTGAATGATGAGGTAATTGCCAAGATTCAAACCAGCCGGTTTTTAAATATGGGTGCTGACGAATTTTTCGATCCCGAAGAAATGCTTAAACCAAAAAATATTTTGGAACTATTCATTTATCATATTCGCGGAATTGCCAACCCAAAAGGTTTGGTTGTGCTTGAAGAAACATTAAAAAAAATCGATATACAAGAATTTTTAACATCATAAAACAAATGAATCACACTATGAAGAAACGCAAATTTATCATACCATGCATCTTATCGGTTGCATTTGCTTTGGGTGGATTTGCCCAGGAGAAAAACGAACTGGAAATATCTCTCCAGGAAGCCCAGGAATATGCCGTAAATCACAATATTACGTTACAAAATGCTGCCCTGGATATTGAATCAGCACGAAAAAAAGTATGGGAAACAACTGCTATAGGATTACCACAAGTTAACGGGAATTTTAATTACCAACATATTCCTGGCGACCTGCCGACTTTTGATATGGCAGACCCTGCTACAGGAGAAATGCAGTCGATAGAACTGGGTGTAAAAAACAGCTCAACCTATTCACTTACTTTATCGCAGCTAATTTTTAGCGGTGAATATATTGTCGGGTTGCAAGCATCAAAAACATTTCTAAAAATATCGCAGTTGAGTCACGAAAAACAAAACATCGAGACTAAAAACAGTGTAATTAACAGTTATGTTTCGGTGCTTATCCTGGAAAGAAATAAATCAATCACCGATTCGTCGCTTAAGAATATCCAATCATTACTGGAAGAAACCAAGCAGCTTTATAAACAGGGCTTTATGGAGTCAACAGATGTAGATCAGTTGCAAATAACATATAATACCCTGGTTAATACACAAAAAACCATAGAAAGACAAATCGATATTTCGCGTAAATTGTTTAAAATTTTGCTGGGAACCGACCTGAACACTCGTTTGGTTTTGACCGACAATTTAAACAAACTCGAAAATGAAATGATCAATATTGATCGTGAAACACCTGAATTTGTCCTTAACGAGAACATCGATTATCGATTGGCAGAAAACCAGGAAAAAATTTCAGAGCTAAATTATAAGCGCGAAAAAACTAAATATTTACCTACTGTTTCGGCTTTTTATACCTATCAGGATAAAACCAATAAAGCAGCATTTGATTTTACAATCAACAATATTATTGGTATAAATGTAGATGTTCCTATTTTTTCAAGTTTTCAGCGAAACGCCACAGTTAAGCAGGCAAAAATAGAGCTGGAAAAAGCACAAAACAACAAAGAACTTGCAGCCGAAAATCTTATTACACAAGCACAGCAAGCCAGATATAACTTTTTAAATGCGAAAGAAAAATACGAGCTGGCCAATCAAAACCTGGAATTGTCGAAAAATGTTTTTAACAACACATCAAAAAAATACAAACAGGGAATGGTTTCGAGCATGGAGTTAACCCAAGCAAACAATACCTTTTTACAAACTCAATCAGATTATATTAATGCACTATTCGAATTATACAAATCAAAAATTGAATTAGATAAAATTTTAAACACATTATAACAATGAAAAAAATATTAATTATAGCAGTAATTGCTCTATTAGCTGCATGTAGTCAAAAAACAGGTAATAAAACCTTAAACGATTTAAAATCAAAACGAGATTCACTACAAACCATAAAGTTTGATGTAGAAAAAAAACTAAATAATATCGATGCGCAAATTGCTGAGCTGGATTCTACCACTAACCCCAACGATATTAAAATTGTTAAACAGATAG
>JAWLEM010000006.1:0-32310 GCA_041686115.1 Bacteroidales bacterium | reverse complement strand
TTATAAAAACACAAGAATGCCGGGATTTTTATCCCAACATTCATTTAATATTTAGTCGAGATTAACACTTAAACCTAATCCCCTGAGCTCATGTAATAATACATTAAGCGATTCAGGAATACCAGGCATTGGCATTGGTTCTCCTTTAACGATTGCTTCATAAGCTTTTGCTCTACCGTTGACATCGTCAGATTTAACTGTAAGTATCTCCTGAAGTACATTGGATGCTCCAAATGCTTCGAGAGCCCAAACTTCCATTTCACCAAAACGCTGGCCACCAAATTGTGCTTTACCTCCCAGTGGTTGTTGCGTAATAAGTGAATATGGGCCAATGGAACGTGAGTGCATTTTATCTTCGACCATATGGCCAAGTTTTAGCATGTATATAATACCTACTGTAGCTGGTTGATGGAAACGTTCTCCTGTTCCTCCGTCATAAAGATAAGTCTTACCATAAGCAGGAACACCTGCTTTATCTGTATACTCTGTAATTTGATCGAGTGTAGCTCCATCAAAAATAGGTGTAGCAAATGTAACTCCTAATTTCTTAGCAGCCCATCCCAGTACCGATTCATAAATCTGCCCAAGGTTCATCCTTGATGGCACACCCAACGGATTAAGTACAATATCAACAGGGGTACCGTCCTCAAGAAATGGCATATCTTCGGCACGTACAATTTTGGCAACAATACCTTTGTTACCATGACGACCTGCCATTTTATCACCAACAGTAACTTTTCGTTTTTTGGCGATATAAACTTTTGCCATTTGAATAATACCTGTTGGTAGTTCATCTCCTATGGTAACATTATATTTTTTACGCTTTAATTGAGAATCAATCTCTTTGCGCTTTATAATATAATTATGTAGCAACTTCTTAATGATATCATTCTTGGCTTTATCGGTAGTCCATTTACTTGGATTTACATTGATATAATCAATATCTTGTAACATTTTAATAGTAAACTTAGTACCTTTTGGAATTACATCAACATTGTAATAATCTTTAACTCCTTGTGATGTTTTTCCGTTAACCAGAATAAATAATTTATCGATCAATTTATTTGTTAGTTGCTCAATTTTAAGATTAAACTCTTTCTCTATAGCTTCGAGCTCAATTTTATCAGCATTTTTTGATTTTTTATCTCTTATTGCCCTGGAGAATAGCTTTTTATCAATTACCACACCTTGCAACGATGGTGATGCTTTAAGCGATGCATCTTTAACATCTCCTGCTTTATCGCCAAAAATTGCACGTAATAATTTTTCCTCTGGCGATGGATCAGATTCACCTTTTGGGGTAATCTTACCTATTAATATATCTCCGGGTTTTACATGAGCACCAATTCTAATTAAACCATTTTCATCAAGGTCTTTGGTTGCTTCTTCACTAACATTAGGGATATCTGGTGTTAACTCTTCTAATCCACGTTTGGTATCACGTACCTCTAGTAAATACTCATCGATATGAATGGATGTAAAAACATCATTTTTAACAACATTCTCTGAAATAACAATCGCATCCTCAAAGTTGTATCCTTTCCATGGCATAAATGCCACCTTCAGGTTTCGTCCAAGAGCAAGCTCACCTTTATCAGTCCCATATCCATCGGTTAGTACCTGGCCTTCAACCACTTTTTGTCCTTTACGAACAATAGGTTTTAAATTAACACAAGTATTTTGGTTTGTTTTCGAAAACTTAGGTAACCGGTACCGTTTAATATCATCATCGAAACTAACAAATTTGTCTTCTTCGGTTCTGTTATAACGGATAATAATTTCTTCGGCATCTACATATTCAACAACGCCTTCGCCTTCGGCTACAATTTGTATTCGTGCATCACTAACAACATGTCCTTCGAGTCCGGTTCCAACAACGGGTGCTTCAGGTTGTAATAAAGGGACAGCCTGGCGCATCATGTTAGATCCCATTAATGCACGGTTTGCATCATCGTGCTCAAGAAACGGGATTAAGGAAGCTGCTATTGAAGCAATTTGGTTTGGAGCCACATCCATAAGTTCCACCTCTTCGGGTGTTGCCAATGGATAATCAGCTTCAAGCCTTGATTTTATTCTTGGATTAACAAATTTTCCTTCTTCGGTAATTGGCGCGTTGGCCTGAGCAATTGTAATTCCTTCCTCTTCTTCGGCACTTAGAAAAATTGCATTACCACTTAAATCAACTTTCCCTTCAGTTACTTTTCTATAAGGCGTTTCGATAAAACCTAAATCGTTGATTTTGGCATAAACACACAACGAAGAAATTAGTCCGATATTCGGTCCTTCAGGTGTTTCAATTGGACATAAACGGCCATAGTGTGTGTAGTGTACATCTCGAACTTCGAAACCAGCACGTTCTCTTGATAATCCACCCGGGCCTAAAGCCGACATACGTCGTTTATGTGTCATCTCACCTAATGGATTGGTTTGATCCATAAATTGAGATAACTGGTTTGTTCCAAAGAATGAATTAATTACAGATGATAGTGTTTTGGAATTGATTAAATCAATTGGAGTAAACACTTCATTATCACGAACATTCATTCGTTCACGAATGGTTCGGGCCATTCGGGCCAAACCTACACCAAACTGATTAGAAAGTTGCTCACCTACGGTTCGAACTCTACGATTACTTAGGTGATCGATATCATCAACATCAGTTTTTGAGTTAATTAACTCAATAAGATATTTAATAATTTGAATGATATCCTCATTCGTAAGAATTTTGGTTTCTATCGGTGTATTGATGTTTAACTTTTTATTTAATCTATACCTACCGACATCACCTAAATCATATCTTTTATCTGAAAAGAATAATTTATCTATCACATCACGAGCGGTAGCTTCATCTGGTGGTTCAGAATTACGCAATTGTCTGTAAATGTGTAGTACAGCTTCTTTTTCAGAATTACAAGGGTCTTTCTGAAGTGTATTGTAGATTATCGCATAATCAGAAATACTTTGATCTTCTTTATGCAGAAGGATCGTTTTTGCACCAGAGTCAACAATTTGATCTACATGCTCATTTTCAATTACAGTTTCACGGTCAATTATTACTTCATTCCTTTCAATAGAAACCACTTCACCTGTATCCTCATCAACAAAGTCTTCGACCCATGATTTAAGAACACGAGCAGCAAGTTTACGTCCTACATATTTTTTAAGGCCTGATTTAGAAACCTTAACTTCATCGGCAAGGTTAAAAATCTCAAGAATATCTTTATCGCTTTCGTATCCTATAGCTCGTAGAAGGGTAGTTACAGGCAATTTCTTTTTACGATCGATATATGCGTACATAACATTATTAATATCGGTCGCAAATTCAATCCATGATCCGCGGAAAGGAATAATCCGTGCGGAATATAATTTTGTTCCATTTGCATGTAAACTCTGCCCAAAGAAAACTCCGGGTGAACGGTGCAATTGAGATACAATTACACGTTCTGCTCCATTGATTACAAAAGAGCCACGTTCTGTCATATATGGAACTACACCAAGATACACATCCTGGATTACTGTATCGAAATCCTCGTGCTCGGGATCTGTACAGTATAATTTCAGTTTCGCTTTTAAAGGTACACTAAAAGTTAACCCCCGTTCAATGCATTCTTCGATGCTGTAACGTGGTGGATCGATATAATAATCCAGAAACTCAAGTACAAAATTATTCCTGGTATCTGTAATAGGAAAATTATCACTAAATACCTGGTTTAAGCCTTCTTTTTTTCTTTCTTCAGGCGTTGAATTTAACTGGAAAAATTCTCTAAATGACTTTAACTGTACTTCTAAAAAATCAGGATATTTTAACTGATTTTTAGTTGAAGCGAAACTAATACGTTGATTTGTTATATTTGAAGACATTGACTTAGTAAATTAATTGAACTCAAACACTTTATATAATAAAAAGGCTTAGAATCCCTTATCGGGGATCCTAAAGCCTACAAGTTAGTATGTTAGGTCAATCCTATTTAAGTTCAACTTCTGCTCCTGCTTCTTCTAATTGTTGTTTTAATGATTCAGCTTCTTCTTTAGATACACCTTCTTTAATTGCTTTTGGCGAACTGTCAACAACTTCTTTTGCTTCTTTTAATCCTAAACCAGTTAATTCTTTAACTAATTTAACGATTTGTAATTTAGCACCGCCGGGAGATTTTAAAACTACATCAAATTCAGTTTTCTCAGCTTCTCCACCAGCTTCTCCACCAGCTGCAGGACCAGCTACAGCAACAGCCGCAGCTGCAGGTTCTATTCCATATTCATCTTTCAATATGTCTGCTAACTCATTAACTTCTTTTACAGTTAAGTTAACTAACTCTTCTGCAAGCGCTTTTAAATCTGCCATTTTTACTTATTTTTAAAATTTAATATTACTATTTTTTATTCTTCTTTATTTGAAAGTGTTTCAAGAACACCCGTCAGGATATTATTCCCTGATTTTAATTGTGAAATAACATTCTTCATTGGCGATTGTAACAATCCAATAATATCGCCAATTAATTCTTCTTTAGATTTAATGTTTACTAATGTTTCTAACTGATCGTCACCTATATAAACAGATTCTTCAACATAAGCTGCTTTTAATAAAGGTTTTTCAAATTTCTTACGAAATTCCTTGATCATTTTGGCCGGCCCATTACCGACTTCTGTAAACATTATTGCAGTTGGCCCCTTCAAGGCATCATATAATTCATCTACTTGAAATTCTGACTTATCTAATGCTCTTTTAAGAAGGGTATTCTTAACAACCAGCATTTGGATCTCATTCTCAAAACATTTTCTTCTTAACAAACTTGTATTTGCAGCATCTAATTCGCTGGCGTCTGCAAGATAAAAATGAGTTGAATTATTTAGTTGATCAACCAGGTTGTTAACAATGATCTCTTTCTCTTCGCGTTTCATAATCAATATTTTTTACTCTGAATTGTCGAAATTGGACTTAAACAGATTTTGGGTCTATTTTTATACCGGGACTCATAGTGCTTGAAAGGTACATACTTAAAATATAAGTACCTTTAGCTGCTGCAGGCTTCAATTTATTAACTGTTGCCATAAACTCACGTGCATTTTCAGCTAGCTTATTAGGCTCAAAAGATACTTTACCAATAGATGAGTGAATAATACCAAATTTATCTACTTTAAAGTCTATTTTACCTTTCTTCACTTCTTCTACAGCTTTACCTACATCCATTGTTACCGTTCCGGTTTTTGGATTCGGCATCAAACCTCTTGGACCTAAAATTCGTCCAAGTTGTCCAACCTTAGCCATAACAGGAGGCATGGTAATAACAACATCGATATCTGTCCAACCGCCTTTAATTTTGTCTACATACTCGTCTAATCCAACGTAATCAGCTCCGGCAGCTTTAGCTTCTTCTTCCTTATCAGGCGTAACAAGAGCCAAAACTTTAAGTGTTTTACCTGTACCGTGAGGCAAAGTAACAACACCCCGAACCATTTGGTTAGATTTTCGAGGATCAACACCTAATCGCACATTGAGATCAACAGAAGCATCAAATTTTGTTGTTGAAATTTCTTTCACCAAACCTGTTGCTTCGTCAAGGGTATAATTTTTACCAATTTCGATCTTTTCAAGGGCAATTTTCTTATTTTTAGTAAGTTTTGTCATAACTACTTTCGAAATATTATAGTTTATTCTTTACCGGGGAATTTACCTTTAATCGTAATTCCCATACTTCTGGCAGTACCAGCAACCATTCTCATAGCCGATTCAATTGTAAAGGCATTTAAATCCTTCATTTTTTCTTCAGCAACTGTTTTTACCTGATCCCACGAAACAGCAGCAACTTTTGCTCTGTTTGGTTCGGCTGATCCGGATTTTAATTTTACCATTTCTAACAATTGAACTGCTACAGGAGGAGTTTTCGTCACAAAATCGAAAGACTTGTCGGAGTAAACAGTAATAATAACAGGAATAACCTTACCGGCTCTGTCCTGTGTTCTTGCATTAAACTGTTTACAAAACTCCATAATATTCACACCTTTAGCACCCAATGCAGGGCCTACCGGTGGAGATGGATTTGCTGCGCCACCTCGGATTTGTAATTTAATTAATCCAGCAACTTCTTTAGCCATAATTTAGTTTTGTTCTTAAAAATTTACTCTTTTTCGACCTGCATAAAACTCAATTCTAATGGTGTTTTTCTACCAAATATTTTCACCATCACCTTCAGTTTTTTCTTCTCATCATTCACCTCTTCAATAACACCATTAAAACTGTTAAATGGGCCATCAATGACTTTTACAGTTTCACCAACATAAAAAGGAACATTTATTTCCTCATCACTCTCGGCAAGTTCATCCACTTTACCAAGGATCCGATTAACTTCTGACTGACGAAGCGGTGTTGGATTATCTCCTTCCGACTCAAGGAAGCCTATGACATTAGGTATATTTTTCAGAAGATGCGGAATCTCACCAACAAGGGCTGCCTCAATCAGAACGTAACCAGGGAAAAAGTTTTTTTCTTTACTAATTTTTTTCCCATTTCTGATTTGGTAAACCTTTTCTGTTGGAATTAGCACCTGAGAAATATACTCCTGCATATTGAGCCTGGATATTTCGCTCTCAATGTATTCTTTAACTCGTTTTTCTTTTCCACCAATAGCACGGAGAACATACCATTTCTTTGCAACTTCAGCCATTATCCCTTTCCAGATTAATAAAACATACTGTAAATTAAGTCCATCAAATTTTGAAAACTATAATCCATCACAAATATAATAAGTGCGATGATTAAGGAAGCAACCATTACTACAATTGCACTATTTTGCAATTCCGGCCATGTAGGCCAGGATACTTTATGTATTAATTCATTAAATGCTTCTTGAAAGTATAATTTAAGTTTCATGATATTCTTTAAAATTATTTGCACGGGTGGTAAGAATCGAACTCACGACCTTTGGTTTTGGAGACCACTGCTCTACCAGCTGAGCTACACCCGTGTTTATGAGTGATTCGGATTTCCCGAATCACCCTTATATAATATTGAATTACTCAATAATTTCAGTTACCTGACCAGCACCAACTGTTCTACCACCTTCACGGATAGCAAAACGTAATCCCTGGTTAATAGCAACAGGATAAATCAAGTTTACTGTAATAGTTACATTATCACCTGGCATCACCATTTCTGTTCCTTCAGGAAGCATAATCTCGCCAGTTACGTCAAGAGTTCTTAAATAGAACTGAGGACGATAGTTATTATGGAATGGTGTGTGACGTCCGCCTTCTTCTTTTTTAAGAACATATACCTCAGCTTTAAACTTAGTGTGAGGAGTAATTGATCCAGGTTTAGCAAGAACCATTCCTCTTTTAATTTCTTTTTTATCAACACCACGTAATAATAACCCAACGTTATCACCAGCTTCACCGGTATCAAGAATTTTACGGAACATTTCAACACCAGTACAAACAGTCTTGCGTGCTTCGGCACCTAGTCCGATAAGAGCAATTTCGTCGCCGGTATTAACTACACCAGTTTCAATTCTTCCGGTAGCAACTGTACCACGGCCTGTAATTGAGAATACATCTTCAACAGGCATTACGAATGGTTTTTCTTTATCGCGAGGAGGTACAGGAATGAATGTATCAACAGCATTCATTAATTCCATAACTTTCTCAACCCACTTTTCTTCACCATTTAAAGCACCTAATGCTGAACCATGAATAACAGGTGCATTGTCACCATCAAACTCATAGAAATCAAGAAGTTCACGAACTTCCATTTCCACAAGTTCTAATAATTCAGGATCGTCAACTAAGTCTACTTTATTTAAAAAAGTAACAATTTTAGGTACATTTACCTGACGTGCCAATAAGATGTGCTCTCTAGTTTGTGGCATAGGGCCATCAGTACCGGCAACTACAAGAATTGCACCGTCCATTTGAGCAGCACCAGTAACCATGTTTTTTACATAGTCGGCGTGACCTGGACAGTCAACGTGCGCATAGTGACGTGTTTCTGTTTGATACTCAACGTGAGCTGAATTAATAGTAATACCTCTTTCTTTTTCTTCAGGAGCATTGTCGATTGAGTCAAAACTTCTTATTTCACAAAATCCTTTTTGAGCTAGCACTTGTGTAATTGCTGCTGTCAAGGTTGTTTTACCGTGATCGACGTGTCCGATAGTACCAATATTAACGTGCTCTTTCGACCTATCAAATTTTTCTTTAGCCATAACTCCAAATATTAGATAATTAGATAATTTATATTAATAACAATTTACTTTCACAAATTAGAGCCAATGATGGGAATTGAACCCATGACCTCTTCCTTACCAAGGAAGCGCTCTACCTCTGAGCTACATCGGCAAGGAATTGAGCGGGAGACGGAACTCGAATCCGCGACCCTTAGCTTGGAAGGCTAATGCTCTACCAACTGAGCTACTCCCGCGATATTGTGGGGAGAGCAGGATTCGAACCTACGAAGGCGTGCGCCAGCAGATTTACAGTCTGCCCCAGTTGGCCACTTTGGTATCTCCCCAAAAACTTCCAGTACATTGAGCCGATGGAGGGATTCGAACCCCCGACCTGCTGATTACAAATCAGCTGCTCTGACCAACTGAGCTACATCGGCAATATAAAAGAACGCCGATTTTAGAATTATTTCCAAAATCGGTTCGCAAATGTATGAATATTTTATTTATAACACAAAAAAAATACACTCATTTTCTTATATTTAATGTAAAAAATTAAAGTCCCCTTTGTTTTTCTTTATGTTTTGTAATTTGTTTGCGAAGTGCCTCAACAACATTATCGATTGATTCTTCGAAACTTTTAGACTGTTTCTTTGCAAACATGTCGTTTCCAGGGATGTCTAATCGCACTTCTGCAAGCTTATTTTCACTACTCTGATCATTCTCTAATCTTAAAAAAACTTCAGCGCTTATGATATGATCATAATACTGTACTAGTTTTTTTACTTTTCCTTCAATAAAATTGATTAGTTTTTTATCTGCATCAAAATGAATCGAATGAATATTAATGTCCATAATGACTCCTCCATAAATTTTATGCTCTGGGATGAGCTTGTTTATAAATAGATTTTAATTTTTCAAATGTATTGTGTGTATAAACCTGGGTAGCCGATAGGTTAGCATGACCAAGCATTTCCTTAATTGCATTAAGGTCTGCCCCCCTGTTTAAAAGATGTGTAGCAAAAGTATGTCGTAAGATATGAGGACTCTTTTTTTCGATGGTTGAAACTAATTTAAGATATTTGTTTACTACTCTGTATACAAATTTTTCATATAATTTGTTTCCTTTATCTGTTACAAAAAAATATTGGTTAGCCAATGCTTTAAATTCATCATTTCTTGCTTTTAGGTATTCTTTTATTGATTTAATAAAAGCAAAATGAATTGGAATAATTCGTTCCTTGTTTCTTTTCCCAAGAACTTTTATTGTAGCATCATTAAAATTTATATCCTGATCTTTTAGTTCAATTAATTCAGTCAATCGCATACCTGTATTATAAAACATCTCAATTATTGTTTTATTGCGAAGGCCGGGAAAGTTGCTCCCAAATGCATAGTCATCAAGCAGACCATTTATTTGTTTTTCGTCTATAAACGATGGAAGCTTTTTAGAAGATTTTGGGGCAATAACTTTATCCATAGGGTTGATGTTAATATGCCCATCTCTGATTAAAAATTTGTAAAACGTTTTTAAAGTAGAAATCTTTCTGTTTACAGATAAAACAGAGAAATCTTTCTCCATCATATCTACAATCCATGCACGTATAATCTTCTCGTCGGCATGATGAATATCAACCTGATTAAACGAATATTCAAGGAAAGTTACAAATTGCCTGATATCATTCTCATAAGAACGAATTGTGTTTTTAGAAAACCGTTTTTCGAATTGTAAATATTTAAGAAAAATATCTTTGTACATATAGGGTAACTTAAAAATTAAAAGAAATAAAATACCATACGGTATAGTATACTCACCCTATATTCACTATTCTTCGTCTTCCTGCATCTTTTGGATGTAGATAGCTTTTTTCTTCTGCTCTCTTTTCTTAACAGAGGGTTTTGTAAAAGCTTGACGTTCTCTAAGTTCTTTTACAACGCCTGTTTTTTCAAACTTCCTTTTAAATTTCTTTAAAGCTCGCTCGATATTCTCACCTTCTTTTAATGGTACTACTATCATAATTGTTATCCTTAATTTTTATTGAGCCGCAAAAATATTAATTTATAACTCACTTTTCAAAAATAATTAATAAAAAAATTGAAAAAAAATCATTAATTTAATAGAATCCTTATATACTGCTTAATTCAGGGCGCTAACAAAGTAAGTTATTATCAATTTTCAAAGTAAATAAATATACAACCTTTTTCAACAAAAATCAATAAAAATGGAAACTTAATTTTTAAGATAAGGTTTTATCTTTTGAAAGGTATCATTAGGTAAAAGATTATGCTCATTAATTTCATCAATGCTATTAAATTTTCCTTGTAGTTCCCTGTATTTTAATAACGATTGTGTTTGATACTTGTTAATGTATGGATGTCTGATCAGGTCGCTATAATCGACCTTATTAATGTTAATTTTACGAATTAAGCTACTATCAATAATTATTTGATCACGAATTTTATTTATCAATGATGAATCGAGTCCATACACTTCATGTAATTGTTGCCTACTCACAAACCCTCCCAGCAAATCTCTGTATTTAATAATTCTTTCGGCAAAATTTGGGCCTATCCCATTAATTATCATCAAACTATCTTTTGTTGAAGAATTAATTTCAATGGTAAGTTCAATATCTTCATTTTCCCAATAACCGTCTTTTTTATCTTTTTTGAATGACGAATGATCATTTTGATCCGCTATTAAAATATGGGTTTTTAGCTGATTATATTGTTTTTGCTCAATTCCATAAACCTTTAACAAATCCTGATTGTTATAAAACTGTCCGCCAGCTGCCCGATATTTTAATAGGGTGTTGATCTGATTTTTGCTCAATCCTAATTTTTGTAATTCTTTTTTGCTTGCAGTGTTGGGATCGAAGTTAAAAAGCGAATCGGGTATAAACCAGTTATTTTTATCATCGCTTGTGTTTGAATCATTTTTATATTCATGAGTCTTTTTATCACTTGTTTTTTTTGTTAAAGAGTTTTCAAACTGATCGATTTGATCTTTAAAATCATCATCCATTAAAATAATTTCTTCGTTAGATGAAAAGTTAATAAAATTATCAGCAATGATAAAAATTAATAATAAAGAAAGGAGCACAATTATTCCATTACGCTCCCTTTTTGTAAATGTAAAATATTCTTTTAGCCTTTTTCCAGCCATAAATTATTTTAAAATTTTAAAATACCAATACCATTTAAAAATACCATTGCAATAGCCACGGGAGCAATAAATTTAACTAAAAACATGAATAAACTTAAATATTTTGCTTTCAGTGTTCCCTGATTAGATAATTCTTCTTTAGTTGTTGTTGGCCCTAAAAACCATCCAACAAATAGAACAATTAACAAACCACCAAGGGGTAGCAGAATATTTGCAGATGTAAAATCAAGTATTCCGAAAATATTTTTACCAAAAATTTTAAAATCGGCCAGTGCACTCCACGACATAACAGACATTAATCCTAATACCGAAACTGAAAGACTGGCTAAAATTGTGGCTTTTTTCCTGGTCATGTTCAACTCTTCGGCAAAGTATGCAACAATAACTTCAAGCACTGAAATTGTTGATGTGAGGGCTGCTACTCCTAATAGCACAAAGAATAATAAAGCAAAATAATACCCTCCTGTCATTTGTTGAAAAATATTGGGTAATGTTCTAAAAACCAACCCTTCGCCTGACTCAGGTGCAATACCAAAAGCAAATACTGCAGGAAAAATTGCAACTCCAGCCAATATGGCAATAAAAGTATCTGTAATTGACACACTAACAGCGGTATTAGCCAAATTATCTTTTTTACTAATATATGAGCCATAGGTGATTAATGTCCCCATACCAATGCTTAATGAGAAAAAAGCCTGTCCAAGCGCTTCTAAAATAGTATTAGCTGTTATTTTTGAAAAATCGGGTTTAAACAAAAATAATAATCCATCCTTGGCACCGGGTAAAGTAACAGAACGAATACATAATATAATGATAAGCACTAATAAAACTGGCATTAAGATTTTAGCATATTTTTCGATACCATTTTTAACACCAGATACAACAATCCACGATGTCATAAACATAAAAATTGCAAACCAGAGTATTGGACGGAAAGAACTTTCGCGAAAAGAGTCGAACATTTGCCCCAGATCGGCTGCAGATTTTCCTGAAAATCCATTAATAACAGATTGGTAAATATATTCTAAAGTCCAACCGGCTACGGCAGTATAAAAGGCAAGAATCATAAAAGCGGCTGCAACCCCCATCAGGCCAACAAGATACCAGGGCTTCCCAGGTGCCAGTTTACGAAAAGCACCAAATGGATTTCTTTGTGCACTTCGTCCAATAGTAAATTCTGATAACATAACCGGTATACCAATAGCAAAAATAAATGCCAAATAAATAAATAAAAATGCTCCGCCCCCATTCTCTCCGGCCACATAAGGGAATCTCCATATATTACCCAGACCAATTGCGGAACCAGCTGCTGCTGCGATAACACCGAACTTACTACCGAAGCTATCTCTATTGGAAAAATCAAATTCTGCCATATAATTTTGTTGTTTAATTGTAATTAAAAAAGATTAGCAATTTTACAAAAATTGACTCTATTTGCAAAAAATAGTTTAACCGGGCATAAAAAAAGACAGAGAAAAAATCCCTGCCTTATTTTAAAAATTTGGTTGCAATTATGCAATATCTATTTCTTTTGCTAAATATACATCCTGGATCGCTTTTAATAGCTCAACTCCATCATCCATTGGCCGCTGAAAAGCTTTGCGCCCGGAAATTAATCCCATACCTCCTGCCCGTTTATTAATAACTGCGGTTTGCACTGCATCAGACAAGTCGGATGCGCCTGAAGAAGCACCGCCTGAATTAATTAAACCTGACCGTCCCATATAATTATTTATAACCTGATAACGTGTTAAATCTATTGGGTGATCGGATGTAAGCTCATTATAAACCTTATCGTGAGTTTTGGCAAATCCGATTGCTTTAAAACCACCATTTGTGGTAGGTAGCTTTTGTTTAATTATATCTGCCTGGATTGTAACTCCCAAATGGTTTGCCTGACTCGACAAATCGGCAGCTGTGTGATAATCAACTCCATCTTTTTTAAATCCGGGGTTTCGGGTGTAGCACCATAAAACTGTAGCCATACCCAATTCATGCGCTATTTCAAAGGCCTCTGAAATTTCAATAATTTGCCTGTTCGATTCTGGCGAGCCAAAATAAATGGTCGCACCAACAGCTTTAGCTCCTAAATTCCAGGCTTCTTCGACAGATCCAAACATAATTTGATCGTACTTATTTGGATAGGTCATTAACTCATTATGATTTATTTTTACAATAAATGGAATTTTGTGAGCATACTGTCTTGAAACCGAAGCCAAAACCCCAAAAGTTGAAGCCACAGCATTACAACCACCTTCTATAGCAAGTTTAACAATATTTTCAGGATCGAAATAAACTGGATTTGGAGCGAATGAAGATCCTGCAGTATGCTCAATTCCCTGATCGACTGGCAAGATAGACACATAACCTGTACCAGCTAAACGCCCATGATTAAGAATTTGTTGCATTGATGCCATAACTTGTGGCGACCGATTAGAATGGTAAACAACTCTATCAACAAAATCAGGGCCTGGTAAATGCAACTGACTTTTGTCAACGGTCTGACATTTATGTTTTAAAAGATAATCAGCCTTATCTCCTAGCAATTCTATTATTTTATTATACGCCATAACATTTTGGATTTTATGATTAGAACTCCTACAAATTTATAAAAATAAATTGGATTATGTATTGATCTGTTTTCGAAAAGATTCAAGTAATAAAATTTAGATTAGAATGGGTATCCGATACCGATATTAATGGTAAAGTCATTCTGCCAATTTAAACTCCTGTTACCCACTATCCAGCGCTCACCATCATTAAGAGCCGGATCTCTTAACTTAACACCCAAATCAACACGAAGAATAAAAAATGAGAAATTTAATCGTGTACCAAAGCCAGAGCCAACAGCTATTTCTTTATAAAACTCATCTTTTCGAAAAAGGCCACCTTCAAACTCATCGGAATTTAAATACCATATATTCCCTACATCAACAAATAAAGCACCTTCAAGCAACCAAAATAACTTAAATCTATATTCAACATTTGCTTCGAATTTTAAATCACCTGTTTGATTTGGAAACCGAGTACGAGATTTCCCTGAATATGATCCTGGTCCGAGGCTCCGAACATTCCAGGCACGGATACTATTGGCACCACCGGAAAAATACATTTTTTCGAATGGTAATGATTGTGAGTTACCATAAGGAATGCCCACACCTGCAAAAATTCTGTATACGAGATTATTTGACTCATTTAATACATTATAGTATCTAAAATCACCATCAAATTTTACATATTGAGAAAATGGAATTCCAAATATTTCATAGCTTCCATTTACACTGTTAGCATTAGTTAGTTCGCTGTAGGCTGATAAAAAGTTTCCGGAAATTTCGGTATTCATCCTGAAAAAATAAAAATCCCGGCGTTTTTTAATATCCTGGTTGTTAAAAACCAAGTTATAACTTGTTACCGATACCAGGTGGCTTTCATAACTGCTTCGCAGATAAGTTGAATCGATATAATTTTTAAATGCATCTGATGCATAAGGTAATTTAACTGCATTTAATTCGGCCAACTTAACATTATGTTTTAAAAACTTGTTCCCATCCCAGTTGTACCCATACGAAAGATTGGCAATTGTTCTACGATATTCAAGACGATCCTGGAAATTATAACCTGCGGATATTTGAGTTTTAGGACTATACTTTTTACTAAATTTTTCAGCTTTAAAAACCGGAAGCATAAATTTAGGGATGCGAATAGTAATATTTCCTCCCAGCTCTACTGCATTATTTATCCTGCTAATCCCAACAACAGATGTATCTAAAGCCTCTATCGAACCATTAATTTTAAAATCAGTGATTTCGGCGCCACCAAATAAACTCTTATGCTGGTATAAAAAACTCCCTCCAACACCAATATTCCCATATGAGTTTGTACCTTCCAACTCAATAGTGTATGATTGTAAAAGATGCTTCGATAATTGAATATTACAATTCAAATAACCTACTTTAGCGCTATCCTGAATGGTGGTATCTGTTTCAGTCTCTTTAAACTGAATATTAATGGCTTTAAATAATCGTAAGGAATTAAGGTGCTGATAGGTTTTGTTTACATTATATAAGGAATAAAAATCACCCTCCTTAATAAAATTAGATTGTAAAATAACTTTCTTTTTTAACCTATCGTTCCCTTTACTAATAAAATATATACCCTCATGGTATGTTGTATCAAGATCAGAATAATACTGTTCTTTTTGGGCTAAAGCCTCTTTCTGATTAAAATTTGTAAATACATAAACATTATTTATGATGTATTTTTTATGATTTTGATTGATAACATTCCTGCCCTCACCCAGTTTTTGATATTTTTGGACATTAAGAATTAGCGACACCTTCAGCTCCTTATCAGAACTATCTGCCTGATAATAAACAAATTCCTTATTAAAATTATAATAGCCTTGGTTTTTTAGGTTGGTTTCAATTCGTTTTCTTTCTTCCTGCAATATATCATGATCAAAATTATCGCCTCGTTGAATTAATGTGTTTACTGTATCTTTATAAATTAGTGGTTCAATTTCAGGATCCTGTATGTTATAGGTTAATTTATTAATCTTATAGGATCTATTAATTTCTACCCGATAAAGTACCCTGGCACGTTTTCTTTTAAACTCAGCAGTATCTAAAACTACTGAGTTATAATAACCTTTATTATTTAAATATTCTTTAATCTGATCCGCCGATTTATCAGTAATAAAATCATCGTAAATAACCGGCTCTTCGCCAATTCTTTTAAGCCATCCACTTATGCCTTTTTCTTTTCCTTTGCGGGATAAATTATACAACCCAAGGTGAAACCTCAGGCCTAATATTCGTTTATTGGGTTTTTGCTTAACAAAAGATTTAAGCTCTTCCTTCTTTATTTTCTCTTTTTTTGCTGTTCCCTTATCAATTTTAACTCTGTACCTGTCTAAAAGATATTCATCTTCAGGCACATATTTTATAGGACTGCATGAAGAAAAAATGGCAATAAAAAGTACAATGAGTGCAATTACACTATTATGTTTTGATTTATATGATGGTTTAGCGTTTTTCAACAGATTGTTTTTTATATTTACAAGGTAAATTGTAAAAATACAGAACTAATAATACATGCTCAGCAAAAATAAAATTAAATTCATAAATTCCATTAAAAAAAAGAAATACCGAGATATTCATCAAGTATTTTTTGCTGAAGGAGAGAAAATTATTGATGAACTTTTAAAATCTGAGGCTGAGATTTTAAATATTTTTGCTACGGCAGACTGGGCAGTCCAACAATTGAATTTATCTGATGATATATCTCAAAAAATTGAAATTATAACTTTAGATGAATTAAAAAAGATAAGTGCATTAAGCTCTCCCAATAAAGTACTTGCAACCATAAAAATACCAAAAACAGCGTACGACAAAAATGAAATATCCAACAAGCTAAGCATTTTACTCGATGATGTTAATGATCCGGGTAATCTGGGAACCATTATAAGAATTGCTGATTGGTTTGGGATAGAAAATATTTTTTGCACTAAATCGAGTGTAGAACTTTATAACCCGAAGGTTGTCCAGGCAACCATGGGAGCTATCTTTAGAGTAAATGTACATTACGTAGATTTTCATGAGTTGCTTACAGAATTTACAGCAATAGATCGCTTTAATATTTATGGAACTTTTCTTGAAGGGGAAAATATATATTACGAAAAATTAAGCGAAAAGGGTTTTATTATTATGGGAAGCGAATCGCACGGAATATCAGAAAAATGGATCCCGTATATTGATAAGAAATTGTTTATTCCCTACTATCCCACCACAAAAAAAACATCAGAATCTTTAAATATTTCTATAGCTACAGCCATTGTGTGTTCTGAATTCAGAAGAAGAATGATTTGACCTATTCAAAGTGGAAAGAAATCATAAACATGCGGGAGTTTAATTTTTCTATTGCATTTGCATATTGAGGAAAATCATCGGAAGGATCGGACGAAAAAACATTTAAAGTACCAACCGAATATTTTATTTCGGTTGAAAGCTTAAAGTATGCCAGATAAAAATCGAACCCGAAACCAATTTCATAATATAAATCCAGGGGGGTAAGTTTAATATAAATTCCTTCGTCTTCGTTAAAATCTTTGTTACGAGCCATATCACCACGTATATTTAAACCTCCGATCAAATAGGGCCTGGTATTATTTATTCTTGTTGCTTTATACTTAATAACAAAAGGAAGATCAATAAATGTAGATTCTATTTTCATTTCCGAATCAATATTTCCATCGTTATCGTAAAATAAAATATTACGTTGCCCTAGAGATATACCGGGTAAAAATCTAAAATCAAAATAATCGTTTAATTTCAGGCTCGAAACAATAGCCACATGGAATCCGGGAACCAGGTTGCTAATTTCGGGAATTAAAACAGCCGAATCGGCTCCAAATGAATTCATAGTAGGTGTTAACCTAAAATCCATTGTATTAAACCCAACGGTAAAACCAAAGTGTATTTTTTTATAATCAATTTCCTGGTAATTAAGAATGATTTCTTTTTGAGAATATCCTGAATATCCTATAAAAACAAAAAGTATAAATATTATAGTTTTACGCATGAAGGCTTTTTAAAAGTTGTAAACGAATAATAAGTTAAAATTATTACATCTTTTTACATGATGATTTTTTCTGCCTCATAAATAGTAGCAATTCCAAAGGTTAGTTCTTTAAATGTGCAATTTTCAAAACCTGCCTTTTCCAGCTCAGATATAAATTGCAGTTTTTCAGGAAATAGATGAACAGATTCTGGCAAATAAGTATATGCCGACTGATCTTTTGATACCAATTTACCAATAACCGGCAAAATAAAATGAAAATAAAACTGATAAAATTGTTTTACCGGAAATGAGCCTGGTTTAGAAAACTCCAAAATCACAACCTGTCCTCCGGGCTTAAGTACCCGATACATTTCGGTTAAACCTTTCTGGAGATTTTCAAAATTTCGTACTCCGAAGGCAACAGTAATTCCATCAAAGTATTGATCAGCAAATTCCAGATTTTCTGCATCACCTTTTTGAAGTGTAATGATTTTATCTAGCTTTTTTTGCTTTATTTTTTCGTGCCCTATTTTTAACATTTCGCTCGAAATGTCAATGCCAATAATCTTTTCGGGCTTCAGCTTTAATGCCTGAATAGCCAAATCGCCAGTTCCTGAAGCGATATCAAGTATTTTGGAATTTACTTCAATATCCCGAAGGCAGTTGATTGCTTTTTTCCGCCATAACTTATCGATGCCTAATGATAAAAAATGATTCAAAAAATCATACCTGCGGGCAATATTGTTAAACATAAGAGCTACCTGCTCTTTCTTTCCTGATTTTTGATCTTTATAGGGAGTTAACACTGTTCGCTTATTTATCGTCTTTTAGAATATTTTCTAAAGCGTTTTCATATAATTTTTTGATATCATGAACAAAACCAAAAGAATTATCGTCAATTCTGAATTCGGATTTTGTAACATGTCCCAATGCAGAAAATGACATTTTTTGTTCAATCATAAAATCAATAAATCGGTCTTCGTTCGATGGCGGTACAGTAACCACTACTCGGCTTTGTGATTCACCAAACAGGAATGCATCTTTTCGTATCTCGGCATCGGAGGTAACGTCAAATCCAAAACCTTTTACCATTGCACTTTCAATTAACGTTACAAAAAGCCCTCCATCAGACACATCATGAGCAGACAGAATTAAATTTTTCTTAATTAAGCCTTTGATAGCTTCCTGAATGTGATGCTCCTCCTCAAGATCAAAATATGGCGCTGGGGATTTTTCTATTTTATGATATGAGTAAAGGTATTCCGACGAATTAATATCATCCCTCGATTTTCCAACCAAATAGATCATATCACCTTTATTCTTAAATGATATGCTCATTTGGTCATTTTTATTTTCAATTAATCCAATCATACCAATGGTTGGAGTTGGAAAAACCGGAACGATTTTCCCTTTAACCTGCATTTGATTATAAAAGCTGACATTACCACCTGTTACAGGTGTATTAAATTTTTTACAGGCATGACTCATCCCCTTAATGGCATGAACAAATTGCCAGTATACTTCAGGATTGTAAGGGTTGCCAAAATTTAAGCAGTTGGTTACAGCCAGGGGAGTTCCTCCCGAACAAACAATATTTCTTGCAGCCTCAGCAACAGCGATGGCTGTACCTTTTTCAGGATCAGCATTTACATAACGGGCATTGCAGTCTACAGTCATTGCCAATGCACGGTCTGTTCCTTTAATATTGTAAATACCTGCATCGGCAGGGAAATTAGTGCTCATATTTCCGGTACCTACCATGGTATCGTATTGTTCAATCACCCACTTTTTAGATGCAATATTTGGATTTTGAATCATTTCAAATGCTACATCCTTATAATTTTCAGGTTCAACAACATCATCAATCTTAAATTTTTTATACTCTTTAAAATATGCCGGTTCTTTAAATTCTCTGTCATAAACCGGTGCCCCACCACCGAGTACTAGTGCTGCAGCGGGAATATCAGCTACTAATTCGTTGTGCATATAAAAATACAACCTGTCTTCATCAATTACTTCGCCAATAATAGCACAGTTTAAATCCCATTTATCAAAAATACGTTCTACCACATCTTCTTTTCCTTTGTCAACAACAACTAACATTCGCTCCTGCGATTCGGAAAGCAATATTTCAAATGGATGCATATCCTGCTGGCGTAAAGGAACTTTATCCAAATCAATTCTCATTCCGTGGCCGCCTTTTTCCGACATCTCTGATGTTGAACAAATAATACCGGCAGCTCCCATATCCTGCATACCTATAACTGTTCCGCTCTTATTTAGCTCAAGGGTAGCTTCGAGCAGTAATTTTTCCATAAAAGGGTCTCCAACCTGAACAGAAGGCAAATCATCGGCAGAATTTTCGGTTAAATCTGCTGATGCAAATGTTGCACCATGGATTCCATCTTTTCCTGTTGATGATCCAACAATATATACCGGATTTCCGACACCTTTTGCTACAGCCGAAATCATATCATCTTTTTCCATGATTCCAACCGACATAGCATTAACCAGTGGATTTGTATTATAACATTTATCGAAAAATACTTCCCCGCCAAGTACGGGTATACCAAATGCATTTCCGTAATTACCAATACCTTTAACAACACCCTTTAAATGCCATTTGGTGCGGTCTAAACTGATATCGCCAAAACGCAATGAATTTAATTGTGCAACAGGCCTGGCTCCCATGGTAAAAATATCACGATTTATTCCGCCTACTCCGGTGGCAGCTCCCTGGTAAGGTTCTACAGCCGATGGATGGTTATGCGATTCTATTTTAAATGCACAGGCTAAGCCTTCGCCAATATCTACTAAACCGGCATTTTCCTGGCCGGCTTCAGCAAGCAGCTGCTTTCCTTCTCGTGGCAGGGTCTTTAACCATTTGATCGAATTTTTATAAGAGGCATGTTCCGACCACATTACCGAAAAAATACTTAATTCAGTAAAATTAGGCGTGCGGCCTAATATTTCTTTTATTTTGTCAAATTCTTCAGGTAGTAATCCAAGTTTCTCAGCGGTTTTTACTGTAACTTCCATTGTTGAAAATCTTTTTAAATGAATAATAAGTTGGTTAAAGACCCAACAAATATAGTTAGACTTTACAATAAAACTCCAAAATTCAAAAAACAAATTATTAATTAATTTTATACCAACTTTCGTTTAATTGATTTGATAACGATTGTAAAAGGTTTTAACGATTTAGGTTTAATTTTGAACTAATTTTTTTACTTTTAACATTCCAAATTATAAAAATCATTATATCATGAATAAAATAGCATTAATTACAGGAGCCACATCAGGAATTGGAAGAGCCACAGCTAAAAAGCTTGCATATAACAATTTTGATGTAATTATTACCGGCCGAAGAAAAGAGTTACTCGAAGATTTAAAAAAAGAAATTGAATCGAAAGCTTCCGGCAGAGTGTACATCTTAAATTTTGATGTCAGGAATAACGAGGAAGTAAATATAGCCGTTGACAGCCTGCCAGAAGACTGGCAGGATATAGAAGTTCTGGTAAATAACGCCGGCCTGGCAGCTGGGTTAGATCATTTACACGAAGGAAATATTGACGACTGGGAAAGAATGATTGACACCAATGTTAAGGGTTTGCTTTACACTACACGAAAAATATCGCCACGAATGGTTGCCAAAAAGCGTGGGCATATTATAAATATAGGATCAACAGCCGGCAAAGAAGTGTACGAAAAAGGGAATGTCTATTGCAGCACAAAACATGCGGTTGATGCATTAACAAAAGGGATGCGAATTGATATGCTCAAACACAAAATTAAGGTAACTGCTATAAATCCTGGCATGGTAGAAACTGAATTTTCGATGGTGCGATTTAAAGGCAACAAAGAAAAAGCAGAAAAAGTTTACCAGGGATTTACTCCGCTATATGGCGAAGATGTTGCTGATGCAATACTTTATGTTGTTACACGACCAGAGCATGTTTGTATTAACGATATGATTATTACAGCAACAGCACAAGCCAATTCGTTTTTTAAGGTAACTGAATAGGTTATAAGTTCAGAGTTCAGAGTTCAGAGTTCAAAGTTTCGAGTTTCGAGTTTCGAAAATAAATCATCATACCAGTAGGGCTATCCAAAAAGCCTTTGTAGGACTTCGGCAGCTAAAAATGTCCGTTTTACTGGTACATCAGACATTTTTAACTGCCTTTGGCAGTCCTGTTTGATGAATGTCCGTTTTACTTAGAAACGGCTCACATACCCAAAATGAATCTTTGCCGAACGAATCTCAAATGGATTATCAAACTGTTTTCCAAGGGCATAGCTCAAGGTAAATATTCCTGCTGTGGTTTCAAAATCGGCACCTATACCAAACCCCCAAGGGAAATCTTCGGTAACTTGTTGGGTAACATTTTTGTAGTAGTAAGCGCCATTCCAGAAAACATAAAAAGCAGAATGGCGTTCGAATAAATATCTTAACTCAATATTTTGCAAGGAGTAAACAGAAGCATGAAAAGCATTTTCATCAAACCCGCGTAAAGTGTTTGCTCCACCAAACCTGTACAATTCGTTTTCAAAAAATACTGCATCTTTATCGGTAAACTGATCAAGATACCGGGTCTTATTCGAAAAATGAAAGATAAACTGTTTATAAATTGGAAAATAAAACTTAAAATCCAGACCTGCATCAATTTCAGTCGTTCGGGTATCGGGGTTTAAATTTAAACTATCCAAAAAAGTTTTACTTTCGGTAACATTTTTAAATCCTGCTCCGCCAAAAATATTAAGCTCTATACCCTTTTGCGGATTATACTTATAATCAAGTTGATTCAAATAAAAGGAAACACCAAAAACATTGGATTTTATATCAGCAAAATTCACGTCCGAATCAATAATATTACCTATACGCGATGAACTTTTATGGCGGTAATAACCACGAATAAATTTCTTATAATCGATAGCCAATTTTAATCCTGCGCCAGCATTTAGGGAAAGATAGGATGAATCTTTTTTATACAATTCGAAATTTCCATCAACCCCCAAATTCGTTTTAAATATAAACGGATAACCAACATCAATATTTAATTTTTGAGTGGATGATTCCAGCCTTTCCCATCGAAGAAAAATATCCTCGCCCTGCCCAAACGAATTAACAAGGTTTAAATTTAACTCTCCTGTTATCAGCATCTTCCCAGTAGTTTCGTTTTCGGGCAAAAAACCAATAATTCCATTAAACATATTAGCCTTTTGCTTTTCCAGGTATAAATATAAATCCACATCATTTTCACTAAACTCAACTTCGGCAGGTTTTATTTCCGATAAAAAATTAAGATCATCAATTTGTTTTGAAACCTGGTTAATTTTATGCTGATTAAAAGGATCGCCGGGATTTAACCGCAAATAATGATACAAATAATTCCTGGAAATTTTGGCATCGCCTTTTACAATTATACTGTCGATAAAATAATAATCGTTGGGGTTAATTTTCAAATGAAGATGAATGAACGAATCGTTAAAACGTACAGGATTGAAATACAAAGAAGCAAATGGATACCCCGAGTTTTCGTAATAAGAAATTATCTCTTTCCTTATACTAAAAATCTCAGGCAGGTTAAATTTCCCTGTTTTATTTTTCTTATTATTGATCTCCAATATTTCTTTTACTTGCCCATCCTGCCCCATATAAACAATTTCACCACTGTAATATTTTTTACCACGATAAATTTTCGCCAACACCGTGTCTGCCGAAAAATGCACACTATCAATACTGGCTGTCAAAAATCCTTCGGCATAAAATTCATTCAGCAGCTGAACAAGTTTATTGGCAATGTAGAGACTATCACCCTCGATAGAGTTGTATTTTTTTTTTAATGATTCCGGGATATTTTGACCGGATTGCATTTGAAGAATATAATTATTGTCCTGCCCTCGAGATAAAAAGGAAGTAAAAAAAAGGATAACGAATGATATATATATTAAATATCGCAAACTGTTTTTTTAACAAATATATACAGATAACTCTTTTATCGATAAAATATTTTGGGAAAGTAATATCAAAAAACTTTCTCGTATTTTTTTTTGAATAACTATAAAAATCTTTTGTTAATGCCATTATATAAAAAGTCACCCTTCGTCATCCCGATTGACTATCGGGACAAGGTGACTTACTGGTCAATTAAAAAAAATGTATTTTAATTTACTGATTCATAAATCCCTGCTTTTCTAAAACTTTAAAAAAAGCTTTTGAAAAATGCAGGTTATCGGCTTTTTTGTAGCGGTTATCGGTAAAAATTTGCGCCAGAGTTTCTTTCTGATTTTCTTCAAGCAATGCTTTAGTCGATTCTAATGCTTCTTTTTCGGCATAAATACGGTCGATATCATCGTTGCTGTAATCTTTGTAAGTTTCGTAATGCACAACACCTTCAAGAGGCAAACGGTCGGTTAACCCGGGCTTTTCGTCGGGATAACCAACAACAACAGTTGTGATAGGTATTACCCCTTTGGGCAACTCCATAATATCGATAATTTTATCGGCATTGTAAGTTGTGGTTCCCAGGTAGCAAATTCCCATACCTTTGTCTTCGGCAGCCAAACAACAATTTTGGGATACCAGCATAGCATCTATTACAGCATTGGTAAACCAAAGGAAATTGTCGTAGCCGGGCTCTGCATTGCGTTGTTTACACCATTTGTTAAAACGGTTAATGTCGGCACAAAAAGTTAATAAAACAGGAGCCTGGGTTGCCATGGGCTGGCCAAAATGCATAGGTGCCAGTTTCTTTTTCATCTCCTCATCGCGGGTAACTACAATAGAATATATTTGCATGTTACCGGTAGTTGATGCACGTGTTCCGGCTTCCAGTATTTCCTTCAAATCTTTATCAGAAACAGGTGTGCTTTTGTATTTTCGTATCGATTTGTGATTAAATAAAGTGTCTAACATAAATTTAAATTTTATAGATATTAGTATCGAGATTTTTTGATAAAATTAAATTGTCACCCTGAGCCTTTCGAAGGGTGACCTAAACATGTCATATTGATTTTGTCGTCATATTGCGCCCGCCTGCCGGACGGGCAGGCGTATCGAAATATAGCCGTTTCATTAATATACCCTGCAAACTTACAAAAAATGAGCGAGCAGACCGGTGATAATTATCAGTTTTAGAAAAGTTTTTCCGGATAATAAATTCGCCTATTAAAAAGTGAAAAATAGTAATAATGACTAATTCGGCGGATGTAAATAATTCATTCATAAAAATGAAAAAATATTCCTTGAGAATCACAAAAAATAATGATAACTTAAACACCCATTTCACCTAAGGTGAAAACTAATTTTACAACACAAATAACACTCTATACAAACCTAAAATTTTTTAATTATGAAAAAACATTTACTTTTTAAATTATTGTTAACCTTTTCACTCGTGCTATTTACGGTCGGTTGGGTGAATGGGCAAATTATTAGTCAATACATTGATACTGACTCTGGTACAACTCCAAAAGGAATTGAAATTTGGAATAATACCGGAAGTAGTATTGATTTTAGCGTAACTAATTTAGAAATATGGAAAGGGACTAATGGTGGTGCTCCCAGTCTTGACGTTACAGTTAATTCAGGAATACTGGCTGATGGAGATGTGTGGGTTATTGGGACATCTGATATTGGAACATATCTTACGGGAGAAGGGCTAGGTTCCAATTATACAGAAGAAGCATTTACATTTAATGGAGATGATGCCTTAGAAGTATATTTAGACGGTGTTAAAACTGATGTTTTTGGAGACCCTGGTGCAGATCCTGGTACAGGGTGGTCAGGAAGTGGAGTTCAAACTTGGGACCAAAATATTTCATTATTATCTGGCATCACTACTGGTGATACTGACGGTTGGACTGATCCTAGTATTAGATTTGAGACAACCAATACAGATAATAGCTTAACTGGTTTTGGAGTGGCTCCGGTTGTAGTTGCCGACACCGACCCGCCAGTAGCAACATTCGACCCCGCAGATTCGGAAACGGATGTATCAATTACAATTAATCCAACAATAAGCTTCAACGAAGCAATTTATACCAGCCCTGCAGGAGTCTTGGTTGATAACTCTAATGTAGAAGGATTAATTACTTTTGAAGAAGGAGCCAATACAGTTAATTTTTCTGCAAGCATTTCAGAAAATGTTATAACTATTGTGCCCGATGCAGACTTGGAAAACAACAAATCCTATACTATAACACTTGATATTGTTGAAGACGAAGCAGGTAATGCAATGCTTTCTGCTCCAACTGCAACATTTACTACCATAGCATTAAAAGCTGAACCTACAAACCATGTAACTGGTTTTACAGCAACTGCAAATACGTATAATCACATAAGCCTTGAGTGGACTGATGCAGTTGCCGAAACTCAGGCCCCTGATGCATATTTAATTAAAGCTTCAACCGGAGCTATAACAGCACCTGTAGACGGTACCGACCCTGCCGAAGATACAGATTTATCCGATGGAGATGCTATTGTTAAGGTATTATATGCCGAAGCAGATTCAGTTGCATTTGAAAACTTGCTACCCGGAACAACTTATAATTTCCAAATCTGGTCATATACGAATGAAGGAACTTCGATTGATTTCAAACTTGATGTTGCAGGACCATCAGACAATGCCGCAACAGGAAACTCTGAATTATTCTTTTCAGAATATATTGAAGGAAGCAGTAACAATAAAGCGGTTGAAATTTATAATGGTACGGGTGGCGATGTGGATCTAAGCTCCTATTCTGTAAAAACATATTTCAATGGACAGTCTACGCCAGGATCAACTGAAGATCTTTCAGGCATTCTTACAAACGGAGATGTATACATTATTTCTTATGGATCTGCAGATAATGCAACCATTATTTCTGAAAGTGATATTACAAGTGCAGTTACAAATTTCAATGGTAACGATGCTGTTGAATTAGTCAAAGATGGTGTTTCTATCGATGTTTTTGGAACCATTAGCGAAGATCCAGGTTCTGCATGGGATGTTGCAGGTACAAGCAATGCAACTATAGATCATACAATCATTCGCAAAACAGGAAGAACTTACGGAAATACAGACTGGACCAGTTCTGCCGGAACAACAGAAGATGATTCTGAATGGATAGTAATGCCCCAGGATTATACTAATAACCTTGGTGCATACCGAGATATAAATTCTGATGCCACTCTATCGGATTTAACAGTTGATGCAACAACAGTTTCCGGATTTGCATCGGGAACAAATACATATAATGTAGAGTTACCTTATGGAACTACAGAAGTGCCAACAGTTGCTGGAACTGCTACTGATGCAACGTACGCTATAATTGAAGTAACACAGGCACAAAATCTAACCGGAACCGAAGCTGAACGAACAGCAACAGTTACAGTTACTGCCGACGATTTAAGTACACAGGATTATACCATCGTATTTTCCATTGCAGCAAATACAGAAAATGATATTACCAGTTTTGTTTTTGCAGACTTTGATCCTGATATTAATGGAGTAATTAATAGTGGAGATCATACTGTAACAGTTGATGTTCCATATGGGACCGATGTTACCAGTCTGGTACCAACCATTGAAGTATCTGCTGGAGCCACTATTAGTCCTGAATCAGGAGTTGCCCCGGATTTTACCAGTCCCGTTAATTATACTGTTACTGCTGAAGATGCATCTGAACAAATCTGGGAGGTTACAGTTAATATCGAACCCAATACAGAAAATGATATCGTAACCTTTGTTTTTGAAAGTTTTGATCCAGATGTTGAAGGAGTTGTTAATAGCGGAGATTATACGGTTACCCTTTCAGTTCCTTATGGTACAAATGTAACCGCACTGGTACCAACAATTACAGTTTCTCCGGAAGCCACCATAAGTCCTGAATCAGGAGTTGCTCAAGATTTTACCAATCCGGTTAATTATACAGTAACTGCCGAAGATGCATCTGAACAAATTTGGGATGTTACAGTAGATGTTTCTGCTCCAAATACGGATGCCACTTTAAGCGATCTTAAAGTAAATAGTTCTACAGTTACTGGCTTCGATCCGGCAACATACAGCTATGTTATCGAACTACCTTATGGTACAACAGAAACACCAACAGTAACAGCAACAGAAAACGATCCTAATGCCGAAGTTGTTATTTCCGATGCAACAGATATTACAAGTGAAACTAATGCAGACAGAACAACAACTGTTACCGTAACAGCAGAAGATGGCACTACAACACAGGATTATACCATTCTGTTTAATGTTGCAGAAGCTGGAACAGATGCTTCGTTAAGCGATTTAAAAATTGATGATACTATCATTGAAGAATTCAGTGGATTAACATTTGAATATTATGATACACTGGCTGCAGGTACTACAACAGTTCCAACAGTTACTGCTACAGCAAGCGATCCGGATGCAAACGTCGATATTGTTCCCGCAACCGATCTTTCAGGAACAGAAGCAGAAAGGACAACTACTGTTACAGTTACAGCTCAGGATGGAGTAACCGAAAAAGTTTATACTGTTACTTTCTACGTTAAATCAGACGATGCAACATTAAGCGATCTTACTGTCGATGGGGCGACAGTGAATGGTTTTAATCCGTCAACACTAGAGTATAATGTTGAATTACCGTATGGCACGACTGATGAGCCCGTAGTTGCAGCCATTGCAAACGATCCAAATGCAAAAATTGATATTACCCAGGCAACAGATGTTGAAGGAGACGTAGCAGCTAGAACAGCTACTATTGTTGTTACAGCCGAAGATGAAAATTATACAGAAACTTATACAGTTATATTTAGTGTAGCGCTTAACGATGACGCAACATTAAGTGATCTAACCATTGACGGCGAAACTGTAGACGGATTTGATACTGCTACATATACATATAACGTTGAGCTGCCATATGGTACAACAGAGGAACCTGTAGTTGATGCTACTACTTCAGACCCAAATGCAACAACTGTAATCACTCAGGCTACTGATGTTGAAGGAGACTTAGCTGCCAGAACAGCTACTGTTGTGGTTACTGCTGAAGATGGTACAACAGAATTAACCTATAGTGTAATATTTACTATTGCAGAATTTAAAGAATTGTTTATTTCTGAATATGTTGAAGGACAAAGCAATGGTAACAACAGAGCCATTGAGCTTTACAACCCTTCATCTTCTGAAATAGATTTAAGCAATTATATTGTAAAACAATCATATAATGGAGGCGGATGGGCAATCAGAGACGGAGAAGAAATGTCTGAATATATACTTCCACTTACAGGAATTGTTGCAAGCGGTGATGTATTTCTAGTCTATAATAATGATGCAGATCAGGCTATTGTTGACGTGGGTGATTTAGGTCTTTCATATGGAACCGGTTGCGATGGTTGCAGAGTTCCTTCATTTACAGGTGATGATGCTATAGGATTGTTTAAAGTTGAAGGAGAAGATACTGTTCTAATTGATATTGTTGGGGAAGAATTAGAAAAAGGCCCATGGGATGTTGCTGGAACTGTTGATGCAACTCAAAATTATACTTTAATAAGGAAGTATGATACTTCTGTTGGAAATACAGATTGGACCACTTCAGCAGGTACCAATGAAAATGATTCTGAATGGGAAGTTTATCCCGCTGATTATATTGATAATCTGGGTGCTCCAACGGAAGGATTAAATGATGAAGCTGAAATTACAGACTTTACTTTTGGTGTAGATATTGACCTTGAAAATGCTGTTATTTCTTCTGCTAATGGTGAAGTTGATATTACAGTAATTAACGGAACAGATGTTACTGCATTGACACCAACCATTACTGTTTCTGATGGAGCAGAAATCAGTCCTGCATCAGGTGCGGAACAAGACTTTACTGATCCTTTAGTTTACACTGTAACAGCAGAAGATGGTACAACAACTAAGGATTGGACAGTTACTGTTACCGTTTCGGCTACACTAAGCGACCTGGCAAATATTATTGAAGTTGAGCTTGCAGATATGGATAGTATAATAATAAATGATACAGATACCACAGTTACTATCTATGCTCCTTATGGTTTTGGTGTAACTTCGGTTAAACCTGAATTTACAGTTTCTGCAGGTGCAACCATTGCTGACACTGCTGATGCCAGAGACTTTATTGATCCACAAAATTATGTAGTTACTGCACAGAATGGAAGTACAGTTAAAAATTGGGAAGTTTCAGTTATTTCGCCTGTACCAGTTGAACTATCCATATATGACATTCAGTATACAGAAAATGCTTCGGGTTATTCTGAATACCTGGATGATTTTGTAAAAACTTCAGGACTTGTTATTGCAACAAATGATTATGGATACTTTATTCAGGATGGAGATGGTGCATGGAACGGTTTATATGTTTACAACAGCTCTGAAACAAGAACAATAGGAGATTCTGTTGAAGTTGTTGGTACTGTTGATGAATATTATGGATTAACCCGAATTGTCGATGTTAAGGTATTAACCATCAATAACCAGGGTAACGATTTACCAGAACCAACAGTCGTAACAGTTGCCCAAGCACTTACAGAAGATTTCGAAAGCGTGTTTGTTGTATTGGAAAATGTAACCTGTACAAATCCTGACGCAGGATTTGGAATGTTTGAAGTAGCTGATGAAAATGATACCATTTTAATTGATGATGATTTTTATGCATTCACTCCAACTGAGGGAAGTGTCTATTCAATCACCGGGCTTGGTTACTATTCATTTAGTGAAAGGAAAGTAATACCACGAAGTGAAGATGATATAAATGCAGCCCCTTCGATTTCAGGAATTACATTAGATCCAATTACGCCATCATCAAGTGACGATGTAACCATTTCGACAACAATTACCGACGATAGAATAGGCGCTGCTGAGTTAACCGTAGGATTATATTACGGAGATAACGAAGGTTCGGAAGATACAGAAGTAACTTTTGAGCAGGTTGAAACAACCGATGAGTTTGAAGGTACCATACCAGCATCTGATAGTGAAGTTTTTTATAAAATTACAGCATCAGACGGTGATCTTACATCAACAGTCACAGGATCATACAGTATCACAACAGGAATTAATAATCCTGATGGAATTGTTTCAATGAATGTTTATCCTAATCCAAGTAATGGAGCGTTTACCCTTGAAATGAATGCCAGCAAAGCAGGAACTTTCAATATGGAAATTATCAACATCCAGGGTCAGGTTATTTATCAGAAACAAATTTCACAAGATGGATTCTACCGAGAATCAATTGATATTAGCCAAAAAGCCCGTGGAATTTACTACATCAGAATCAATGATGGTAAATCCATGAAGATTTCGAAAATTATCATTCAATAATTGATTGATTTAAAGTCTTGAAAAAGCAGCTCCCGATTAAGGAGCTGCTTTTTTTGTTTAACGCACATTTTTAACTGCCTGCGGCAGTCCTGTGCGTTGATTATCTGGAATCATCACAGTCCAACGGACATTCTTGTCCGTTGATTAAATTCGGACAGGAATGTCCGATGTACTAATAAAACGAACATTCTGTCCGAACAGGCAGGAATACCTATTGAACGAATAAAAAATCACCCAATCATTTTGTCAGTTTTTTAAGATTAACTAATTTTAATTGAGAAACAAAGCAATGAATATATGTTTGAAAAATTTCTGCATCAAACACCATACTTACGTTTTGCACTTCCATTAATTTTCGGTATTGTTTTTCAAATCATTTTCCCGGATTTCAACATTCCATTAATTATCCCCGCTATCCTGATATCTTTAGTGATTTATATTTTACATTTCTCCAATCAAACTCAATATTTTTATACCAATCGCATATGGGGATTTCTTGTTTCTGTGTTTATCTTTATTTTGGGTATTTATCTTGTAAAATCCAGGCAGGAATCAAAACCATATTTTAAGCAAACCGAACAAACATTTATTACAACAGTTATTAAAGAACCTTCAGAAAAAGAAAACACCTTCCAAACTACATTAAAAGTTAATTTTATAAACGACTCAACAGAATGGATTCCAAAACAGGCCCAATTACTGGCTTACTTCGAGAAGGACAGCAGTACAGAAAATCTTCAATTCGGCGACCAATTGGTAATCAAAGCATATCTAAATCCTGTAAAGCACAGTGGCAATCCATACACTTTTAATTATAAAAAATACCTGGCTTTCCGCGATATTTATTATCAAACCTATATCAAATCAGAAAATTTTAAAGTATTAATGCATAATAATGGGCCATGGCTTTACAGATTTTCACATAAAATACGAAAACACCTTTTAAACATTTACAAACAAAATAATATTGATGGCAATGAATTTGCTGTATTATCTGCCCTTACTTTGGGATATAAGGCCGAACTAAATCCGGAAATCAGAGATCACTTTTCAACCAGCGGGGCAATGCATATTTTAGCAGTTTCAGGATTGCATGTGGGAATTATTTATATCATCC
>JAWLEM010000005.1:0-32933 GCA_041686115.1 Bacteroidales bacterium | reverse complement strand
ACCTCCCCACCAAATATCAATAGATTTTTTAGATTTAAAACTCAGGAGTTTTACATTTTGTAAAATAATGACATTTCTTTTTGATTTATAAAAATGGCTGATCATTTCAGTATATGCCTGATGATGTGTTTTTTCTTCTGTATCGCCAAGCAATATGGTGTTTGGCATTAGTGATCCCAACCCGTAAGAATTTACAAGTTGGATGGCTCCTTTAAAAGGGTCTTCCGAACGCATTACCCGAACAAGCGTACGTATATTCTTATTGTTTAAATAGTCTGTAATTTGTTTTTCGTAGGATTGAATTTTTTCCTGCGATACTCTTTCTTCATTCAGGATCGTAGCAACTGTTATTAATCCTTTTTCCTGGGTCAGCCCATATGCAAAATCAATTAAATGCCATCGTTTGGTCGGAGCTCCTGATAACACAAGTAAATTAGGCCTCCAGGATTTGGGATCTGATTCAAAGTTTAATCTTAACAAAGCATAGCGTATTATTTGTAGAAGCATTCCACTGCGTACATCGCCCCATGTAGTTTTTAGATGTCTTCGTCGTAACCATAAAAAAACAAGTAAAATAAAAATAATGGCAAAAACAGTTGCTATTGCATTAATTAAAAACATTACTGCCATACACCCAAATGCGCCCAGTAATGAGAATGCCCAGTGTACTTTAAATTTAGGCCTGAACGACGGGCTACCCAGAAATTTTTCAATACCTGCAGTAATGTTAAGCATTCCGTATGTTGTTAGAAAAAACATGGTAAGTATTGGAGCAATTGCATTTAAATTTCCAAAATAGACCGTTACCAATGTAAGTGCAATTGTAAATGTTGTTGCCCATCTGGGAATTTGTTCTTTTCCTGCACCTTTTCCTAAAAAAGAAAAAGCCCTGGGTAAAACATGGTCTTTGGTTAATGCCTGCAAAACTCGTGGGGCTCCCATTAAGCTGCCAACTGCACTGGATAGTGTGGCGCCCCAGATACCTAGTAAAATGGCACCGCCCCAAAAAGCAATTTGTTGCATTATTAAGGGATTTTCAACCAATGTTTTGGCATCGGCACGGCTGGCCAAAATAATTGGCAGAGTCATATAAATGAGATATCCAACACCAATAGCCATAAATGTACCCTTTGGAATTGATCGTGCAGGATTTTTTAAATCGCCAGACATATTTACCCCTGCCATAATTCCTGTTACAGCCGGAAAAAATACTGCAAAAACTTTCCAGAAACTTACCGATTTGGTAGCAGGAACTCCCCACATTTCTATTTGCGAATTTTCTACAGGGCTTCCAAAAACTAGGGATAACAACGACATGGCAATAACTCCCAGAATTAGAAACTGGACCCGTATGGCTGCTTTAGTCGAAAATAATGATAATGTGCCTAAAGCCAGGGTGGTAATAACACCAACAAGCTTAATATTCAATACCGGAAAAACAGCAACCAAACTTTCTGAAAAACCAAGAATATATAATGCTACTGAAAAAGCCTGGGCAAAGTATAAAGGAATTCCTATAGAACCGCCGATTTCTAATCCCAGCGACCTGCTTATCATGTAATATGCACCACCAATTTTTACCGGAGTATTGGTTGATATTGCCGCAATAGACAGCGATGTTAAAAAAGTAATTAATGTAGACAATGTTACAATTAGAAGGGTTCCCAAAAGGCCAACATTTCCGACAACCCATCCAAAACGTAAATACATTATTACGCCAAGAATAGTAAGTATGGATGGCGTAAAAACACCTCCAAAGGTGTTCAGGCCAGCATTTTTATTTAATTCCTTCTGATTGATAACTTGTTGTTTTTGAATTTTTAAAGTACAAAAATATTGTTTTATTGTAATTAAACGATTGTTAATACAATAATACTTTTTTAAACACTATAAAAAAATCAGGGAGCCAGCCTTCTTATTTTCCAGTCATTATCGTCAAGATAATATTCAATTCGATCATGAAGGCGGTTGGGCCGACCCTGCCAAAACTCAAATGTATAAGGGATTAAAATATATCCGCCCCAGTTTTCTGGCCTTTTGGGAGGTTGTCCTTCAAATTTTGCTTCGTAATCGGCTTGTAATTCCTCCAGCGATTTACGATTGGGAATTTCCCTGCTCTGTGGCGATGCCCAGGCTCCAATTCTTCGTTTTGCCGGCCTTGTAAGATAATAATTGTCCGAAATTTCTTTCGATGTTTTTTCTATTCTCCCTTCTAACCGAATTTGTTTTTCTAATTCAGGCCAGAAAAATAGTAAGCTGCCATAGGGATTTTCTATTAACTGGTGCCCTTTTTTGCTTTCGTAATTTGAGAAAAATATAAATCCTCCGTTCTGTATCTCTTTTAGTAAAACAATCCTGTTCGATGGCTGTAAATTTTTCCCTGATGTAGCCAGCGCCATCGCTGTTGGTTCTTTTACACCGGATTTAATTGCTTCATCCATCCAAACAGTAAATTGTTTAAAAGGATCCGGATCGACATCTTTTTTACTTAACTTTTTATTTTTGTACTCATTTCTGATTTCGTCATATTTTTTTTTCATAGCAAGGGTGTGTTTTTTAATTTGAATTATCCATTTGCGCATTATTAATACTGGCATTAAGTTCAAATCCCAATAGCAGTGCAAAAGAATTAAAATATAACCACAACAATATAACCATTAATGTTCCGATGGAACCGTATAATTTATTATACTGCCCAAAATTGTTTACAAAATAAGAAAATCCGAGCGAAGTTAAAAGTGCTAATATGGTTGCCAGGGTAGATCCGGCAGAAATAAATTTCCACTGTGTTTTTTTTGCCGGTGCAAAATAGTATAAAAAAGATATGGTAAAAAAGAACAGAGCGATTACCACAACCCATTTTCCGAAAGTGATTAAATAAAATGTAATATTCATTTCAAGGATTTCCAGCTCAACCAGTTTTGTTAAAACAAATTGTCCGAAAATAATCAGTGTAACCGATATTGTAACTAAAATAAATGTAACGAAAACAAGAAATGTTGAAACCAACCGGGTAGCTGTCCAGTTTCTGGTATCAATGCTATGGTAGGTGTTATTAAATGCCTGAATTAATGCATGTATTGCATTGGTAGAGAAAAACAGACTGGCCAATGCTCCAAAAGATAATATACCTCCTTTTTTTACAGTTAATGTCGAAACTAAAGTTGATTCGAGGTATTGGAATGCATTTTCGGGCAAAAATTCACGAATCAACTGTAAAATTTCTGCCTGCATATTCTGTATGGGGATAAACGGGATTAAGGTAAACAGGAAAAGCATTGTTGGAAAAATTGCCAATGCAAAATTATATGCAATAGCAGACGCCCTGGTAGCTAGATAACCATTTTTTATTCCTGAAAAAAAGAATTTTATTACATAATAAACAGGCACACCACTAAAACCCGGAAATGAAATTATTCTGGCCTTCTGGCTAATTTGATGGATTTTTTGGTTAAAAAATTTGTACTGCGTTTTTTTATGATGAGTCATTGATAAAAAAACTATTTAATGATTATGTAAATTAAATAGCTTTTAAACTCATATCCAAACTTTTTATTTGATGGGTTAATGCACCTACTGAAATATAATCTACTCCACATTCGGCATATGCCCTTATGGTTTTTAATGTAATGCCGCCTGATGATTCGGTTTCAAACTGCCCATTAATGAGTTCTACTGCAGTTTTTGTTTGTTCCGGTGTAAAATTATCGAACATTATTCGGTGAACACCGCCTGTATTAATTACCTCGTTCACTTCTTCAATATTTCTTACTTCAACTTCAATTTTTAAATCTTTTTTAACAGTTTTCAGATATTTATTAGCTTTTTTAATTGCTAGTTTTAATCCTCCGGCAAAATCAATATGGTTGTCTTTAAGCATAATCATATCATAAAGGCCCATGCGGTGATTTTCTCCACCACCAATTTTTACGGCAAGTTTTTCTAAATAGCGAATACCGGGGGTGGTTTTTCGGGTATCAAGGATTTTTGCTTTGGTGCCTGCAACTTTTTTTACATATTCGTTTGTAGTAGTTGCAATACCACTCATGCGTTGCATCATATTTAATACTAACCTTTCGGCCTGTAAAATTGAGTGTATTTTCCCTTCGATAATAAATGCCCTGTCGCCGGGGTTAACCTGTTTTCCGTCGAATAGAAATTGTTCAAACTTAAGGCCCGGATCTATTTTATTAAAAACTTCTTTAGAAATTTCAATTCCGGCTAAAATACCTTTTTCTTTGATAAGTAATTGGGCTTTGCCCGTTGCATCTGCAGGAATACAGGAAAGAGACGAATGATCTCCGTCTCCTATATCTTCAAGAATGGCATTTTTAATAATACGGTCAAGCATATTACTATTCATTTTCTGTTTCAATTCTGAGCTGATGGATAAATGATTGGTCGTTTTTAAGTTTAATTAATATGTACACCCTAAAAGTGCCATTAAAAGTTACCAGCTTACCAATGGCAAATTTTGATTCTTCCTTTCCACCCTGGTGAACAAACTCAAAGCTTTTTGGGTAATGTTCTGCAAAAAAGTTATCGATAATCTGTTTTGCCTGTACTTTGCTATAAACATCTTCTTTGTCAAGAATTACCAGTTCAATGGTATTGTTAAAATAGCGTGAAAGCTCATCGGCATTGCCAACTTTAAATGCTATGGCAATATCGCGCGGTATTTCCTGGCTTAAAGAAAATGAACCTAAATTAAAAACAAATGTGAATAATATAATTAATGGTACCGCTTTTTTTAAGGTTTTCATTTTAAAATATCTTAAGTTTGCCATATATGCGATGCAAAAATCGAACCACAAATCTTGATAATAAAAAATATTTTTAACTTTTAAACAACCCTGATTTATAGTTAAAAAAACGAAAAAATATTGACTGATGATTAATTTGTTAAAATTATTTGTTAAACCTAAGTTGAGCGATACGAGCTATGCGAAGTATCGCTTTACTTAGAGTTAACCCCGATTTAGAAATTGTTGCATTTCACCGAATAGGTGTAGTGAAATGCTTACAATTTCTTTATCGTGAGCGAGAACCTTTAGCTCATGACCGAAGGGAATAATCGCTCAATTTGGGTTAAAAAATTTTACAAAAGTTATAAAATTTTACCGAATAAAAAAATTGTTGCTCAGGATGAAGGTTAAACTCATACTAATAGGTAAAACAAACCATGATTATTTAAGAACCGGAATTAGCGAATATCAAAATCGATTAGTTCATTATTTGCCTTTTGAAATCATTACTATAGCTGATTTAAAAAACACAAAAAAAATATCTAAGGATCAGCTAAAAATGAAAGAAGGTGAACGAATTCTTAATCAGCTGCAAAAATTGGATTATGTGGTTTTATTAGATGAGAAAGGTAAAGAATTTTCGTCTGTTAATTTTTCTAATTGGATTGAAAAACAGATGGTTGCCGGCCTAAAGAATTTGGTTTTTATTATCGGTGGTGCGTATGGATTCTCCGAACCGGTTTATCAACGAAGTAATTTTAAAATGGCATTATCGAAAATGACATTCTCGCATCAAATGGTTCGGTTGATTTTTGTTGAGCAATTATACAGGGCAATGACAATTTTAAAAGGCGAACCCTATCACCATCAATAAAAATGATTAAATTTATTGACTGTTTTTATTTTAAATTGCATGATGAAATTCTATTACCATATATCGCAGCTTAGGCTTTTTATTGCTTTTACTATTGCTTTAGGGCTGGCCATTATTTTTGATACCAATACTCGTCATCGGGCAAACGAAATAAAAGAACTTAATCATTTTCAGGCTACAGTTTCAGAAAAAATAAAACTTGTTGATCAATTTTTTGATCTTTTTGAAAAAAATCTTGATACCATTACCATTAATGATTTAATGGCAAGTGCCGAGTTTATTCCCTCTGATTTTTTTGAGAATGAAGGAATTGTCTTCCTGGGTTATCAAAATGATTCTTTGCAATTCTGGTCGGATAACCTGGTGCCGGTTGAAAATTTTGACACAAGACAAAACCTGTATAATCCGGTTACGAAACTGGAAAATGGCTGGTATATTTCAAGGTTTAGAGCAATTGATGATATAGAGATTTTTGCCCTTATTTTAATAAAAAATCAATACTCATATTCAAATGATTTTATTAAAAATGATTTTCCCGATGAATATAATCTGCCCCCGGAATTTATTGTGTCAACCGATCCGGATAAAGGCTACAAAATAACTGATAATGAAAAAAACTTTTTATTTTCAGTGTATTTAAACTCAGAATTTGGGTATAATTATACGGCTATTCATCTTGCATCAATATTTTATTTTCTGGCGATTGTTTTCTTACTTTTTATTTTTCGTCGTTTGGTCAATAAAATCAACCATAAAACCACCAGAAGGATTGCATTGGCAGGTTTAGCGCTGTTTTTAATTCTGGGCCGGTATTTAATGCTGAAATACCAGGTTCCATCGGTTTTTCACCATCTTGAATTATTTCAACCTCATCAGTTTGCAATTTCATTTATTGTACCATCGCTGGGCGACCTGCTATTGCATGCCATTCTAATTTTATTTTATGTCTATTTAATTTATCGCGAAGTAAAAATTGAATTGAAAGGATATAAAATTTATCAATACCTGTTTTTTGTAATTGCTGTTTCAGTAAGCTATGCTTTTTTCCTTGTCGTTCACTATTTTTTTAAAAGTCTTATTTTGCATTCGAGCATATCGTTCGATGTTTACCAGTTTTTTGATTTGTCGGTATATAGCCTAATCGGGTTTCTTATCATTGTCTCGTTTTTTATATCACTTTTTTTTATTATCGATGCTTGCATCCGGAATTTTTTAAATTATTTCAGTTTTAAAGATTTGGCCATAATATTTATTCCTTTATTACTAATCCTTTCCCTATTATTAAAATTTATTGATTTTAAATTTGAAATTTTCTCGATTATCTTTTTTGCCACCCTATACTTATATATTATATACATACGGTTTAATAAAAAAGTATTTACTTACCCGGTAAAGATTTTACTGATATTGTTTTTTGCCATTTATACCGTTGTTTTTGTAACCATTGTAAGTAATAAAAAAAATCAGGAAACACGAAAAGTATTGGTTGTTAATCTGGCTAACGAGCATGATCAGGTAGCTGAGATGTTGCTCGAAAGTATTGAACAGGAGATTTATAACGATACTGTTATTCGCGATTTGTTAACATGGCATATTCAGAACGAAGGGGCCATTTTGGAGTACCTTCAAATGAACTATTTTAGTGGGTATTTTAGAAAATACGATTTGCAAATATCTGTCTGCAGCCCGGTGGATGAGTTAACCGTGAATTATGAAAACAGCACAGAAATTGTTCATTGTTACAGCTTTTTTGACCGGCTTCTGGTTAATGAAGGCAACCAGCTAAAAGGAAGTAATTTTTATTTTCTTGACAATTTAAACGGAAGGATAAGCTACCTGGGGAAAATTGAATATCAGAAATCCGGCAGAAATGAAGAAGTCTCTTTATTTATATCACTCGACTCTAAGTTGATAAGTCAGGAGTTAGGATATCCGGAATTATTACTGGATAAAAAAATGAGCAGATCTTCAATACTGGCAAACTATTCGTATGCAAAATATAAAAACGAAGAGCTCATTACCCGCTCGGGTGAGTTTTCGTACCAGCTAAAATGCCCCAATGAATGGATCTCCGATAATGAGTTCTATTTTACAAGCGATAAGGAGTTTGAGCATCTGATTTATAAAATTGACGATGAAACCAGCATCGTAATTAGTAATACAAAAGTTCAGTTTATCGATATTCTTGCGTCTTTTTCTTATATTTTTGTTTTTTATTATATTATATATACCATCCTGTTTTTTATTCTTGGATTCCCACATAATATCCGGAGTTTTAATTATGATTTTAAGAATAAAATTAAAGTCTCCATGATCGGGTTGCTTTTCCTTTCTTTAATACTTGTTGGATCCGGAACACTTTATTACAACTTTAAACAGTTCGAACGCAATCTTTACGAAAGCATTGGCGAAAAATTGCAGTCGGTAATTGTTGAAATGGAACATAAGCTGGGTGGTGAATATGAGTTAGGCCAGGATTATAGCGATTACCTGACCTACCTTTTAAATAAATTTTCAAGCGTTTTTTATATTGATATCAATTTATATGATGTAAACGGAAGCCTTTTAGCATCATCAAGGCCCCAGGTTTTTGAGAAAGGCTTAATGGGTAAAAAAATGAATGTTGAAGCTTACCGGCAAATGGTAATTAATAAAAAGGGTAAGTATATTCATAAAGAGAGAATTGGCGAATTAACCTATTATTCGGCTTATGTGCCCTTTGCCAACGATAATAATGAGTTATTGGCTTATTTAAATTTACCCTATTTTACCAAGCAGAGCGCTCTGCGAAAAGAAATTTACACCATTGTTGTGGCTGTTGTTAATATCTATTTTTTCCTGATTTTATTATCGGTAATTATTGCCATTTTTGTATCAAATAATATTACAAAACCCTTGCAATTAATACAGGAAAAGTTCAGAGCTATTGACCTGGGTAAAAAGAATGAACCCATTAACTATGAAAGTGATGATGAAATTGGGAGTTTGATTAAGGAATATAACCGGATGGTTAGTGAATTAACCGAAAACGCAGAAAAATTAGCTAAATCGGAGCGGGAATCTGCCTGGCGCGAAATGGCTAAACAAATTGCACACGAAATAAAGAACCCATTAACGCCCATGAAACTGTCGGTGCAATATCTCCAGAAAGCATGGAGAGAAGGAAATCCTGATTTTGACCAACGCCTCGAACGTTTTTCCAGTTCTTTAATCAGTCAAATAAATAACCTTTCAAAAATTGCAACCGAATTTTCAAACTTTGCCAAAATGCCGAGGGCTAAAGCACAAAAAGTAGATATTACCAAAAAACTCGAAGAGTCAATTAGTTTATTCGAAAATACAAGCAATATCAATTTTGAAATTCAATTAGGCCAAAACCAGGAGCTCCTTGTTTTTGCTGATCCTGAGCATATATCAATTGTGTTTAGCAATCTTATACAAAACGCTATTCAGGCTATTCCAAACGACAAAGATGGATTGGTAAAAATTAAAGTTGAAGGAAATCCTGATTTTGTAAAAGTTATCATCTCCGATAATGGAATAGGAATCCCTGAAGATTTAAGAGAAAAATTATTCAGGCCAAATTTTACGACCAAAACAAGCGGAATGGGGCTTGGACTGGCTATTGTAAAAAATATTGTTGAAAATGCAGGTGGCAGTATCTGGTATGAAACTCAGTTAAATAGAGGAACTTCGTTTTTTGTTACTTTCCCAACTTTTATTCCTGATTAATTACCCCATAAAAATAAAATTTACATTGATATTTGATAAAAAGTTTTAAGAATCATGTAAAATATTTATATATTTGTTATACAGGTGAGTTTTAAATAAAATAATTGGCTTTGAATCAGAAATATTTTTTAATTCCATTTTTATTTTTCCTAACGGCTTTTACAGCCGATATATACGCACAACCCGAAATTTCGGGTATTATTAATGCCTACTCAAAAGTAGATTCTGTTTTTCCTACAAAAGATACTTTAATTGTTACAGACCCATCGCTTTTTAATAATGGCGATACGGTAATGATTTATCAGGCCAAAGGTGCTGATGCATATGTTGGAGATGATTTATGGGAAACAATTGGTAGAATTTTTCCTATTAATGATGATATTAATTCAGCGGGTAAATATGAAATAATAATTGTTGATGCTGTTATACCTGCTGAGAAGCTTGTCGTTTTAAGGGTTGCATTGGCCAATCAATATGATCCTGAAGGTTTGGTTCAGCTGATCCGTGTTCCCTCTTATAATAATGTAAGGGTTACAGGTACACTTACCTGCGATCCCTGGGATGGCGAAAAAGGGGGAGTACTTGTTTTATTTGCCAACGATACCATTTATCTTGAGGCAGATATGAATGTTTCCGGAAAAGGTTTCAATGGAGCCAACCCGGTATTGAGCCAGGGTGTTTGTTCAAATGAAGATTCAGCATATTTTCAACAATATGTATTCCACGAAAATTCTGATAGTGTTGGAAGAAAGGGAGAAGGTGTTGTTAAAGATGATTCTTTATATGCCAAAGGAATCAGTCCCTGGGGAAATGGTGGAGGCGGAGGAAATGCAAGATTCGCTGGTGGTGGTGGCGGTGGAAATTATGTTGGTGGAGGGTTTGGAGGAAAAGAAGATACTATATCTTGTGGGCCATCGCCTGCATATTTAAAGGAAACTGAGGATACAACCTGGGAAGGACTTGGAGGTAGAGGAGCCCAGGGTATTGGTCAGGTAATTAATGATTCTACTATATTTTTAGGAGGAGGTGGAGGTTCCGGAACTTATACCAGTGATTTATATGCTGCCAGAGGAGGAAGTGGTGGAGGAATAATCATTGTTTTAGGTAAATTCTTGGTTGGAAACAATCATAAAATTAATGCTAATGGAGAAGATGTAACAGATGTTGCTACTGCTGCTGGAGCTGGAGGAGGTGCCGGCGGAACCATCGTTTTTGATGTGGATTCGGTTCAAACTCAGCTTAAGCTATGGGTTAATGGCGGAAAAGGAGGAGATACTGAAGGTGTTAATTTATCTGGACCAGGAGGCGGAGGCGGTGCCGGGAAAATATTTTTCGGTAATTTTTTAACAACAAATATTAGTCCAGATATATCTGGAGGAACTGGCGGAAATGTAAACGACAGGCCATTAATTGGTAAATACGGAGCAACAGATGGCAATGATGGTAATCTAGGTCTCATTAACGACCTCCCGCTTACCGGCTTCCTTTTTAATTCGATAAGTGCCAACCATGCGGTATGTTCTGGTGATGCTCCCAATTTGATTTCCGGATCAAATCCACGGGGAGGAGATGGAAACTTTACATATTCATGGGAATTTAAAACAAACAGTACTGATTGGAGTACGATTCCCGGTGCATCAAGTAGAGATCTCCAGCCCGATCCGCTTACCGATACTACTTACTACAGACGAATTGTTGAATCAGCAGGAATCATTGATATTAGTGCTCCAATAAAAGTGGTTGTACATGAATGGATTATTGGCAACCAAATATTTCCTGACGATACCATAACATGTATCGGCAACGAAGCTGATACCATTACAGGAACCACCGTACAAATAGGTGGAGATGGTTCTTATAGCTATTTCTGGCAATCAAGCTTCGATCAAAATAACTGGAATGCCATTGACCTGCTTAATGATACGGTTTGCTTACCTGGAATAGTAGTTGATACTACTTTTATTCGAAGGGTTGTAAATTCCGGTGCTTGTTACGATACCAGCAGGAATGTTGAGATCATAGGACTTCCGCAAATTGATAAAAATACCCTAGATGGTGATCAGGAAATATGCTACGGGCAAATCCCTGAAGAAATTATTGGGGAGCAGCCGGTTAACGGATTAGGCTCCGGTTCTTATGTAATAACCTGGCAGAGTAGTGCCGATGGTTTAAACTGGAATACAATTACCGATTCGTCAAGATTAAATTTTGCCCCGTCAAATCTGATTGAAACTACTTATTACCGCCGCATGGTAGCGTCCGACGACTGTATGGATATTAGCGATTCGGTAAAAATTAATGTTTTACCATTAATTGATAATAACTTAATAACCAATAATGCAACTATTTTTACTTGCTACAATACCGAACCTGAAATTTTAAGTGGCAGTGAACCAACAGGAGGCGATAACGAGTACCATTACCAATGGATTAAAAGTACTGATGGAAACACATGGGCAGAAATCACTGAAAATGGTGTAAATAAAAACTACCAACCTGGTGCACTTACAGAACCATCCTATTACAAAAGGATTGTTCGTTCCGGACAGGATAGTTGTTGCGTAGACACAAGCAATATGATTACAGTCAATATTTATCCGCTGCCCATAGCAAGCATTGATAATATTGAAGATACTGTTTGTAGTGGCGAAGAAATTTTGCTTAATTTTACCATTACCTCAGGGCAACAACCATTCAATCTTACTTTTTCCAATGGCGAATCTTTAACAACCATAAATAATATATCTGATACAGAAACCATTTATGAAGTTTATCCTGCAACTGACTTTGAGAGTAAAGTATACAATTATACCATCGATTCTGTTTCCGATGCCAACGGTTGTGTGGCCACCGATCTTTCAGGCGAAACAGAAATAGTTGTTTATGGCTGGCCGGAAACCGATCCCGGAACAGATACCCAAAATTGTGATTTAATACACCAAATGGATGCAGGTATAAGTCTGGGCGAAGGCATATGGACTCAGATTGACGGCCAAGGAAACACCAATTTCGATAATATTGCACAGGCAACAACAGAATTGTCTGTTAATAGCTCAGGAATATACCAATATCAATGGAAAGAAACAAACTGGAAGTGTGCCGATTCGGCTCAGGTTGAAATATATTTTTATTTGCCGCTCGATACAGTAATTGCTGGTGAAGATGCTGTTTTAAACTTCGAGACAGAATACCTGTTGACAGGGTATATGGATGATCCTGACGAAGACCTTGCACTCGATATTGATTTTACTTTAAGTTGGGAAGAAATAACCGATGTATTAGCCCCGAGTGATAAAGTACCAAATGGCAATAAATATGATTTAGATAATTTATCTTCTTACTTTGGTTCTGAGCTTAAATGTGTTTATACTGTTACAAAAGGTGTTTGCGATCCGGTATCGGATACAGTGATAATTACCATCAATGATATATTTGTACCGGAGAATATTGGATTCACGCCTAATGGCGATGATGTGCACGACTATTTGCAATTTCATGGCCTGGAAAGGGCAGAATCCAACGAATTAATAATTTTTAACCGTTGGGGAACCGAAGTTTATAGAAAAGTTAATTTTTCGAATGATCCAGGTTGGGATGGAAGGAATATGGATGGGAATGAATTGCCAGACGATACATATTACTGGATTTTACATTATACCAAGAAAAATGGTGATAAAAAAACAGAGAAAGGATTTGTCGTAATAAAAAGATGATAAAAAAAATAGCGATACTCATCATATTATTTATAATCCCACTTCTTTTAGTGGGACAGGAACCGGAGGAGGTACAGCCAGACCACAAAATAGGTCAACGTTACGAGCCGGTGTATAGCCAGTATTGGGTTAATGGCCTGGCAATTAATCCTGCCTATGCCGGTAGTCGCGAGTGTTTTAGTAATATTATTCTGTACCGGAACCAGTGGATGGGTTTCCCCGGAGCACCGGAAACACAAACATTAAGTAGTCATTTACCTTTTAAGGATGAAAAAAATGCTGTCGGATTATTTCTTTTTCATGAGAAAATAGGTGTTACCGATTATTACGATATTTATGGGAACTATGCATTCAGGTTTAATTTAGGTTCCGGAAAACTTTCGCTGGGGTTAAAAGCAGGTATAACACTTTTCCAGGGAAATTATTCCGATCTTACTACCGATCCGGAAGGTATGTTTATTTCCGACGATGCATTGCAGAATGAGTCGGATGTTTTACCCAACTTTGGCGTAGGCGCTTATTATTATTCAGATCGGTTTTATTTGGGATTTTCGGTTCCTAAATTATTATCTTACGAATTAATAAACTCAGAAAAACAAATGAGCATCGGGCCCGATAATTACGATTTTTTGGTGACAGGAGGTGTTTTAATAGGCGAATCGGAATCTTTAAAATTTAAACCATCATTCCTTTTCAGGTATCGTTTTGATAATAGCTATCAGATTGACATAGGAGGAAATTTTATTTTATATGATCATTTATGGTTAGGAGGATCTTACAGGTATAATGACGAAATTGTTTTTATGGTTGAATACCAAATGTCTGATCAAATGCGTGCGGGTGTAGCTTATGATATCGCAATTGGCGATTTTGCAAGTCAGCATAGTGGTTCGCTTGAAATTATTTTACGGTATGATTTTAGATATAAAATTAGGGCTGTAAGTCCAAGATATTTTTAGAATGAAAGGAGTAAAAAACATATCCATTTTTGTTTTGCTTATAGGCCTCACGGTGCAGCTAAAAGCACAAGACTATTCTATAAGTTTACTGCCATTTAATACCAACAAGTACGATGAACTTTCACCTGTTTATCATCGTGGAGATGTTGTTTTTTGCTCAAACAGGAAAAACTCTTTATTTGTGACTTTTACCGACGAGCGGGAAGAATTACCTTTATTTGATTTGTATAAAGTTGAAGAAGGGCGCAATTCATGGGGTAAAGCCGAGCTTTTTGATAAAGATTTTAAAAGCCCTTTTAATGTTGGCCCGGCAACATTTAATGGTACCGGATCTGAGATTTATTTTACCCGTAATCATAAATTTGAAAAGAAAATAGGTAATTCTATCGATCGCAATAATAAACTAGGCATTTATTATTCAAAATTTAGCCGTTATCGGGGCGGCTGGAGTACACCAACACCATTTAAATATAATAATCCCGATTATAATGTTGCACATCCAACATTGAGCGAAGATGGGCAGTATTTATATTTTGTTTCAGACATGGATGGAGGATATGGCGGCACCGATCTTTATGTTTGCGAACTGGAAGGAAGTAACTGGGGTGAGCCCCAAAATCTGGGTCCGCAAATTAATAGCGAAGGGAATGAATTTTTTCCGTTTATTCATAGTTCAGGACGTTTGTATTTTTCATCAGACGGGCACGAAGGATTAGGCCGACTGGATATTTTTTATTCAGAGAAAGTAAATGATGAGTGGCATAAACCCATTGGATTGGACCCACCCATAAACTCACGGTATAATGACTTTGGTTTTATCATCGATGCATTTAAGAAAAACGGGATGTTTAGCTCCGACAGGCAAAGACAATCTGATGATATTTATTCCTTTGCACCTTTGTATCCCATGTTCGAGAATATTAAACGCATGCAGGAAAACGACCATTGCTATGTATTCTTTGAAGAAGGGGCACAAAGTCTCGATTCTACAACTTTTGAGTACCAGTGGGTGTTTAGCGATGGCACAAAAATTAATGGCGAAGAAGTGGAGCATTGTTTCGAAAGCGAAGGGGATTATACAGTTGAACTAAATGTAATTGATGAAATTACCGGTGATGTTGCCTTTAATCAGGCTACTTATCAGTTAACAATTGAAAATGTTGAACAGGTTTATATAAACTCCCCTGATACTGTAATGGTAGGACAAGAAGTAAAATTCGACGGCCGTCAAACGAATTTGCAGGATTTCGAAATTGCCAGATATTATTGGGATTTTGGTGATGGAAGAAAAACCCGTGGCATTGAGGCAACACATATTTATACGGCTCCCGGAAATTATATTGTACAGCTTGGAGTGGTTAGTAAATCAGATAGAGAAGGAAATGCAGATAAACAGGGAGTATTTAAAAATATTGTTGTGCTGGGGCAATCGAGAGAAAGAAGAAGAGGAAATTAAGTTTTGATGATTGATAAAAAATTTTAAATTTGATTAAGATGAAAAAGATAATAGCTATATCACTATTTTTAATTGCAGGTATTGAGTTATTTGCTCAACCTGTGCCTGCCGAAGATGAGAATATCCCATACCTGATGACTTTTGGCCCTAAAGCCGAAACTTCGTGGGGGGATGATGATTTTTCACAAACTTTCTTTTTTGTGATACCCGAAGAGCATACCAGCCCTATTTTTATCAGGGTTTTTGACCCCGATATTGGAGGAGAAGTGGATGAAATTAACGGATTCTGGGATACCAAAATCTCATATTCCGTTTATGGTGGTACCGGTGCTTTTTGAGATGAAGATGCACAGGGCATCGATCCAGTTGGAAACTACCGGAGTGGAAACCTTTTGGCAACAAAAGTTTTTGGCGAGAATCCACGATACGATAATAACTGGTACACTTTTGGCCCGTTTAACCCAACTGAAGGCGAACTGGCAAAAGAATACGGAGGATATGTTTTTAAAATTATATGCGAAGGAATTGAAGGAGACGATGGAAATATGTACCGTTATTTTTTAAGTACTTCGCCAAGTGAAAATAAAAGAATAGAGGGTGCCAATGCATTTGCTTACGAATATAGTTTTAGAATGCATAACGATCCAAATGAAGTTTCACACATCTATCCTTATATTGACGACCGGACGATTTCTGTTGAACAGAAAAATTTTGACTGGGATAATGATGGAATGATTCGTGTTGTTTCTGTTGCTAGGCAAGGGCTTTTATGTAAAGTTTCAGGAGATGATACCTGGGATCAGAACCAGTTTAAAATATTAGACGAGGAAATAGGTACTTCATTAGACTTTCAGTTTATTAAAAGAAAATCGCCACCTGTAAAAAACAATAATGTGGTAATTTCTGTAAAAAACCAGTATGGTGAGTTATTGCCATTCTACACTATTCCTATTGGCGGAGTGCCAAAATATAAATATTCAATTGGTGTTAAAAAGAAAAATGATTAATTTGCCATATGTCAAATTCTAAAATTAAATATGCAGGGTTTCTTCTTTTACTGATGTTTTTTAGTCATTCAATTACCGGACAAACTTATCAGTTTAAGGAAAATGGTATAGAAGAAGGATTGAGCCATCCATTTGTTTATACAATTAACCAGGATCAAAATGGCTTTTTATGGGTTGGTACCGGAGAAGGGCTTTGCCGGTATGATGGATTTAATTTTGAAGTAAGCATTGCCGATGATACATTAACCAGTGGCTTTGTTACATCCAGTCTGCTCGCCAATACCGGCTTATTATGGTTTGGGCACAATTCAGGGCAGGTTACTTATTATGATGGTTTAAAGTTTAAGCTTTTAAAAACAGAGCAGTTTATTAATAGCTCAATTACCGATATGGGCGAGAGTAAAAGTGGCAATATTTGGATTGCCTCGCAAAATAATGGTCTGATTAGGGTAAACCAGAGCTTTCAGCTCGATACTTTTAGCAATGCATTCTCAGGGATGATAATTTATACGGTAAAACCTGTAGGAAAAGAGCATTTGCTTATTGGAACAAATTCCGGATTGCATCTTTATAAAGTAGCAAATAATAAGGCCGAATTGGTTTATACTATTAGTGAGCTGGAGTATATGTCTATCCAAACTATTGACGAAAGCTCTTTTGAAAATACCTTCTGGATAGGTACCAATGATGCAGGTTTTTATCGCCTGCAAGGCAATGGTGAATCATTTGACTCTTATGAAATAGTTAACATGGGAGAAAAATTCGGAATGAGCTACGAAAATGTGCAGTCGGTTATGGAAGACCATGACGGGCGTTTGTGGGTAAGTACTTTCGGTAAAGGGATATATAAAATAAATCCGACACAATCCGGAGGTTTTAATGATAATGATATAGTTAACTATAATACTGATAATGGCTTGCCTAATAATTTTATTAAACAGGTTTTTCAGGATTGGGAAGGTAATATATGGGCAGCAACCTATGGTAATGGTTTAGCATATTATGTTAGTGAAGCAATTACATTCTTATACCAGGATATAAAAGAATTACAAGGAAATATTCTTGCCCTGGAAGAATCTAAATCATTTTTATGGCTGGGAGGAGAAAATGTAATTGTAAAAGTCAATAAGGAAAATAATCAAAGAGAAATTATAGATCAAACAAATGGTTTGCCTTCAGATAAGATTAACAGCCTTTACCTTGATAAAAATAATAAACTCTGGATTGGTACAGAAAAATCGGGGGTGTATCAAAAAAATATATCAAATAGCCAGGTAAAATCTTTTCTCAGATCATCCAATACACTCGAAAATAATATTAATTGTATTGAAGGCCGTGATAACCTGGTTTATGTCGGAACTAAAAACGGGGTTTTTGTTTATGACCTTCAGACTGGAGAAAAACAATTATACAACACCAGACAGGGTCTTCCTCATAATGATATAAAATGTATTTTTATTGATGATGAAAACAGGCCGTGGATTGGAACAAAGAGCAACGGTATATTTGTCCTCAACGATTCGCATAATTATACTATCGATGGTAGCCTTAAGCTTGAGTTTACTTCTATTACACAAGATAAAAATGGTGATATTTGGGCAGCAACCTATGGCGATGGAGTATTTAAGTTTATTGAAGATACCATAAAATATTATTCTACCGATAATGGATTAAGATCCAATTATTGTTATAGTATTATTGCCGATAATGATGGAAAAGTTTGGGTTGGGCATCGGTTGAGTATGAGCAGTATTGATATCAATACCGGAGAAATAAATATTTTAGATAAAGATAATGGAATATCGGGCGATTGTAATTATAATGCAGTACTTAAGCAAGAATCAGGAGTTATTCTTACTGGTACAACCAACGGATTAGTTAGATACGACAGCTCTAAAGACCAAGAGAATAATCTACCACCACGGGTTACAATCACCAGTATGTTGTTCTCGGATCAACCTGTTGATTTTTCAGAACCCGTTATTTTACCCTATGAAATTCATAAATTAAGAATTCATTATGTTGGTTTAAGTTATCGTGATCCCGAAGGCGTATATTATCAGTATAAACTTGATGGTTATGACCTTGACTGGAGCGATGCTACCTATAATCGTGAAGCATACTATCCGAGAATCGAAGATGGGAACTATACTTTTATGTTAAAAGCTTGCAATGCCGATGGATATTGTATTGAAGAACCTTTGCAGGTAGAAATTAGTATACGTCCTCCATTCTGGAAAACATGGTGGTTTATTAGCTTGTCGATAATTCTTGGTATTGGAATTATTTATTTTATCATTAAATATCGCGAACAAAAACAGAAAGAGCTGCAGGAATATCTTGAAAAAGAATTGGATGCCAGAACCCGCGAAGTTGTTGAACAAAAGGAAGTACTCGAAATTAAGAACCGTGATATTACTGATAGTATTAATTATGCACAAAGAATTCAATCGAGTATTTTACCATCGATCAAAACAATTAACGAAAACTTTTCTGGAGCTTTCGTGTATTTTAGGCCTCGTGATATTGTGAGTGGAGACTTTTACTGGTACGATAAAGTGAATAAAGATAAATTTTTAATTGTTTGTGCCGACTCTACCGGGCATGGTGTTCCTGGAGCTTTCATGTCTATGATAGGAACCACGTTGATTAAAGATATTTGTGTGAGAAGTGATGTCGACTCTCCATCGGAAGTTCTTGAACGCCTGGATAAAGAATTGCAGGGAACATTAAATCAGAATGTTGAGGCAGAAAGAGCCAATGATGGTATGGATATTATTGTTTGCGAAATTGATGTAAATACACATTATATGCGCTTTTCATCGGCTATGCGTCCAGTAATTTTATATAAAAATAAGGAGTTACAATACGTACGTGGTAATAAAGCTTCGATTGGTGGCGATGCTAAAGCCGAAAAACGATTCGAGAGTATAGGGTTTCAGCTTAATAAAGGTGATATTGTATATATGTTCTCAGATGGTTATCCCGATCAGTTTGGTGGCCCGAGAGGGAAAAAATTTAAAATGGACCGCGTAAAAAATATGTTAGCCGATGTTTGTGATAAGCCAATGGATGAACAGAACGAGTACATTGGTAAAACATTTGATGAATGGCGTGGGAAATTACAACAAGTAGACGATGTGTTGTTTATGGGAGTGAAGATATAATCCTAACCAGGTAATTTTATTTGGTATCATTGATATCAATTATTTTATTTAAAATAGCATAAATGGTTAAGCCCGGAACGGTTTTAATATCCAGTTTCCGGGTTATATTTTTTCTGTGGGTTACTACAGTATGGGTGCTGATAAATAACTTGTCGGCAATTTCTTTATTGGTATAACCAAGAGCAATATATTTTAAAATTCCGGCCTCTCGATTGCTTATTTCTTCATGTTTTTGATGTTTCTTTTTAACGGCTTGTTTATCTCCTATGAGTTGATTTATTTTTTTAAGAATAGTACTCTGCGTATCATAATAATAAATGGTTTCAACCCAATTTATTTTTTCCGGAAGCTTTTGGTTTGTATTGGTTAATGCAATAAATTGAGCTTTGGACAAAGGCCTGGATGTATATATTTTGTTATTTGATAATAATTCCGGATTGATTATTGCAAAATCAAATTCGTTGTTTTTTAATGCTTCCAGCGTTTCTTCTTTATTATCAATACTGTATATAATTCTGGTTGATGGAATCTTTGAAATAACCGAAGCCAGCCCTTTTCTTATCAGGTAAGATTTATCGCCTATGATAAAAGTAATGTTTGCCATTTTTTAATATTATTTTTTAGCAAATCGCTTTTTTATAATTCGCTCCATTTCCCGAACCTTGGGTACAAGTACTTTATCTTCAATTCTGGCATGATCATTTAAATCTTTTTCTAAAGTAAATAGTTCCGAAAGAAGTTTATTACAAATTTCAAAATCTTTGGGCTGAGGCAAGTACTTAATAATAATATTTTTCAGGTCGAATAATTTTTCTTCAATATTATCGTGTTCATTTTCAAATACATCTATCGAATAAGTTTCCATCATGTGAATGGTTTCAGCACTGATTTGATCCGAATTGTAGGCTTTTTCAATTGCTAAAGTGTAGGGAAAAACAACATCATCTTCACGTTGGGTATGGTTTAAAAGCTCTTGTTTATATTCATTAAAAAATTTTCTTAAAAGGTTAAGGTTGTTTTTCTGCGAGTAGCAATTATCCACCATCTTCTCCATTAAGAACTCAATTTCCGGAACTTTTACCTGATGATAGTAATCGTGTGTTTTTTTTAAATACTCATTAATTAGTTGTATAGAAAAGGTTTGCAAATGTTTTTTGGGAAAATAATCAGTATCCACAAAAGCATTAATGATTTCGAGAAAAAAGTCTAAATCTACCTCAAATTGTTGGCATACTTCTTCAACCGATTGGTCTCCAAACCCAAGTTCTATTCCAAATCGATTTAAAACTGATAGCGTGGAGTAATCTCTGTGAATTACATCTGCCATCTTAATATCTTTTGTAATAATCATTTGGCCTGTTTTTCAGTTTTTAATTGATGATATAACAACTTACATGGATTAATTGTTAAATATAATCGCTGACAATGATTTCCGGTGTACTTTCTATATTACTTTTATGCTTTGCCCTGTCGGTAATGTAAAAGTCAAGTTTTAATGTGTCATGCTTAAACTCCAGGAAATATAATTTAATCTCAATTTCGCCTTTTAAATGCTCTCTATAAACGCCACCCTCCATATAAGGAATAATATAAGTAATAATTGTATCGTGTAAAAACTGGTTATTTACTTTATAAAACCTTGAAATAAAGGTATTGTATGCCTCTTCGGATAAAGTATCAGATGGTAGGTCGGTGTTTGTTTTGTTGCCAATATCGCCGTCGCCATCGGTAAAGCTGAAGCTTAAACGACCAACAGTATTCTCAAATCCGTTTTGTACTTCCTTTTCTATCGTAAAACTTTTATACTTAATTTCCGGAATAGAAGAATATTCTTCTTCCTTTTCACAGGAAGTAATCAATAATATTAAAGTAACGATGTAGTAAATCCGCTTGCTCATTCATTTTATTTTTTTCTCATATAAATCTGTATAGGAGTACCTTTAAAATCAAAATGATGACGTAACTTGTTTTCAAGAAAACGTTTATAGGGGTCTTTCACATACTGGGGCAAATTACAAAAAAATGCGAATGAAGGATAAAATGTACTAAGCTGGGTAATATACTTAATCTTTACAAACTTACCTTTAATTGAAGGAGGTGGATATCTTTTAATCTCTTCAAGCATAATTTCGTTAAGCTTTGAAGTAGTAATTTTTTTCCTTCTGTTTTCGTATACGGTTTTGGCCTCTTCTAAAACTTTATGTATTCTTTGTTTGTTAATAACTGATGTAAAAATTATCGGAACATCGACAAATGGGGCAATTTTTTGTTTTATTTGCTCTTTGTAAATTTTTGATGTATTGGTCTCCTTTTCCATTAAATCCCACTTGTTGACCAGTATTACCAGCCCTTTTTTATTTTTCAATACCAGGTTAAGGATATTTAAATCCTGCGATTCTATACCGTGTACTGCATCAATTAATAAAAGGCACACATCGGCCTTTTCAATGGCCCTTATCGATCTTAAAACCGAATAATATTCGAGATTTTCGTTTACTTTACCTTTTTTTCTCAGTCCGGCTGTATCAACAAGGAAAAAATCATGATCGTATTTGGTAAATCGGGTATATATCGAGTCGCGTGTGGTTCCGGAGATAGGGGTAACAATATTTCTGTCCACACCAACCAATGCATTAATTAATGATGATTTACCAACATTAGGCCTTCCAATTACTGCATATTTAGGCAGGTCATCTTCGTTATCGCTGTCGGGTTTTTCACTTTTTATTGCAGTTACAATTTCATCGAGTAATTCGCCGGTACCACTCCCGTTGATTGATGAAATACAAACCGGATCTCCAAGTCCAAATTTGTAAAACTCATTGGAATCAATAATTCGTTTATTATTATCTACTTTATTAACTGTCAGGATTACTTTTTTATTGGCTTTTCTTAGTATTTCAGCCACCGACTCATCAAGGTCGGTAATACCGCTTGTAACATCTACAACAAAAAGGATTACGTTCGCTTCATCAATAGCAATTTTAACCTGTTTTCTTATTTCTTCTTCAAAAACATCATCCGAGTTCCGCACATATCCTCCGGTATCGATAACCGAGAACTCTTTTCCTGCCCAGTCGGCTTTTCCATAAAGCCTGTCGCGGGTTACCCCGCTGGTTTCGTCAACAATAGCCTGTTTGGTTTCTGTTAACCGGTTAAAAAGGGTCGATTTTCCCACATTAGGCCTGCCTACAATTGCAACAATCATCTTTAAATGGTATTAATAAATTAATTTGTCAATAATTTGATCCAGTTTTTCTATAATTTCTTCTGCTTCTTTTATCAGAGCGTCTTTTTGGCTATTAAGCTGTTGGTCTTTTATTTCGCGGGTTTCTTTTAACAGGGTTAAAGATTTTTTTGCATTATTATGGCATGCTCTTAAATTTTTAGCGAAATCTTCATTTTCATTTGAGTCGAGTGCAGCGATAAAATTAATAGACACTGCTCCTGCACATGGTTTTAATTCCTTGTTAACCAGCTCGGGATGATTTTTTTCAAGACTTTTTACAAAACCAATACTCTGTATGGCAAAATTATATGTTTTAACTTCAAGCTCCTGCATGATAAATAATATTATAAGTTATATCCAAAATTTTTCAGGTTATATTCCTTGTCTCTCCAGTCTTTACTAACTTTTACATAGAGTTCAAGAAAAACTTTTTTTCCAAAAAAGTCTTCAATATCTTCTCTTGCTTCGGTACCTGTCTTTTTTAATGCCATACCCTTATGCCCGATAATAATGCCTTTTTGCGATGTCCTGATAACATAGATAATAGCCCGGATACGTAAAAGTTTTTCGGTTTCATTAAATTCTTCAATTTCAACTTCAACCGAATAAGGTATTTCTTTTCTGTAATTATTTAGAATTTTTTCGCGGATAATTTCCGATACAAAGAAGCGCTCTGTTTTATCGGTAAGCGCATCTTTTGGGTAATAAGCAGGCCCCTCTGGCAGCAGTTCTAAAATTCTTTTAAAAATCTGGTCAAGGTTAAATTTCTTTAGTGCAGAAACAGGAATAATCTCTGCTTTTGGCAATATTTTTCCCCATTTATCAACCAGCATTTCCAATTCCGATTGATTCGATAAATCAATTTTATTAATCACCAGTAAAATGGGTGCTTTGGTTTGAGATAATTTATCAATATATTGTTGATTTTTATCCATCGTTTCTACCACATCGGTAACGTAAAGGATAATGTCTGCATCTTCGAATGCGCTACCAACAAAGCGCATCATTTTTTCCTGTAATTTATAACTCGGTTTTAATATTCCGGGTGTATCCGAATAAACAATCTGGTAATCATCGCCATTAACCATACCCAGTATCCTGTGGCGTGTGGTTTGGGCTTTGGGTGTTATGATAGAAAGTTTTTCTCCTACCATTTCGTTCATTATGGTTGATTTTCCAACGTTCGGATTTCCAATAATATTTACAAACCCTGATTTATGTGGCATAAAAATAAGCTTTAATTAATGTACAAAGATAATAGATTTTTTTGGCTTTGTACTTTATTATATCTGTGTTTGTAATAATTGCTTTTATTTTAAATTAATTGTAAATTTATTGATTACTAAAAATTTAAGATATGAAAAGAAATGAGAAAAATCAGGTCAAATCGAAATTAAATTACATTTTATTAATTTCGTTATTCATTTTATTTACTGCCGGCACTATCAATGAGGCTAAAGGCGATGAGCCGCTTGCAGTGGTATCTCCAATTAAAATGAATGTACTATATCTTGGAGTGAATAATCCTGTGCATGCTGCTGTTTCAGGTTATACAAGTTCTCAATTAGAGGTTACAATTGAAGAAGATAAGGGAAGAATTATAGGGGAAAATGGAGAATATATTGTTATGCCAAAACGCACAGGAACCCTTAAATTAAATGTGAGTGCTGATGGTGAATTTATTCGATCGTTTACTTTCAGAGTTAAAGCAGTAACTGATCCGGTTGCCAGAGTTGCTGAAATGAGTGGCGGCAGAATCTCTAAAAATGAATTATTAGCCCAGGATGAAGTGCAGGCTTTTATGCCTAATTTTGACTTTGACCTGGAGTTTAGAGTTGTAGCTTTTTCTGTTTCAGCAGCAGGCAAAGATAACAATTATATTTCTGCAGAATCGGAGTCTGATAAAATTACAGATGAGCAAAAGGCCATAATGAATAGTCTTGCTTTAGGTTCCAGAGTCAATTTTGAAAATATTAGGGCTATAGGGCCTGATGGTTCGAAAAGAAAGTTGGCGCCAATTGTTTTTGAAATTGTAGAATAAAATAAATCCAAATAAGCCTGCAATAGAATGTTTTTTTATAACCCTAAAGTTAAACTGAGTTTATAAGAAAAATTGTCTGTAGTTTTTTCAAATGCATAAGGGCCATAACGGTAAAATACACCAAACCCGTATCCTAAGAACGATTGAGAAAGGATATTATTGATCAGTATTCCACACTCATAATATCCTTTTTCGAACGATTTTACAGGCACTGAATGTTGATTGGTTTTTTGTGTAAACGCTCCAATACCGAAATTATTAATCACAGCAAATTTGGGTGCAAATTTTTCTGTCCTGAATAAAAGATTTCCAAAATCGTGTTTAAAATAAACCGATAAAAATCGATCGGCATAAAACTCATTCATCCGCATGGTTCCGAAACTGTTTTCGGCTTCTAAGCTAAAGGGCTGGTAGCTTCCGTTGCCGTTATAAAGTTTTGTTAACGGAATGTTTCCTTCAATTAATCCGCCAATAAAAGTCAGCTTTGTTTTTCCTAACGATCTTGTTTTTATCGATTTAGTAATTTTAGCTTCGTATTTTGTGTACTCAAACTCGCCATCCAACCAGTTTGTTCCTTTAATCAGGTTGGCATATAAAACAGGATAATTTGTCCCCAGCGAATATTTTGCCCTTAAGGTCTGCATATATTTTTCGTTATAAGCATACCGTAATTGGATTCCAATTTCGCTAAAGCCAAATTCGCCGGTTGCTGTAGTATTAACCGGGCCAAATGTGTATTCGCCTGTTTGGGTAATATATGATTGATTTAGAAATATCCTGGATTTTAAATAGTGTAAACTCAAAAAATGAAATGAGACTTCATATTTTTCTTCCAAATCCATATTTTCAATCATGTATTTCCTGTAAATTTCCGATGATGAAAAATCCGCTTGTTCGAAAAACTGGTAACCTCCTTTTTCTTTAACGTCGTAAGCATATGAAAAATGGAGTTTGCTTTCTGATTTTTTGTGCAGGTTTAAAATTAAGTCTCCACCATATTTCCATTCCTTATCAGCAAACCCATAACCAAAATATCCACCCACAGAAAAATAGGGCGATACTTTTTCATTGGTCATTATTCCCAAACCCAGTCTGTAACCTTCGTAATTATTGTAGTCCATGATTTTGTTCAGCGGTAAATTGAACCATTTTACGGGAATACTGCCGTTCATAAATACCTCTATTCCGGCTAATTTTTTTTCCAGGTTTTCGGCTTTGCTTATACTGTCAATTATCCGGTAAGTTTCTGCTTCAATTTCCTCTAATGGTTGCACTCTCTGTATATTCCAGAAATCATTGGATTGTTGGTGTGCATTTTCTGCTACTTTAACTTCTATATTGTCGAAATCTTTTTTATTTAAACCAGGCGAAAGGTTAATATCTTTTATATACGAACGCCCTTTTGCAACCATATTATATCCATCAACACCCGATGAGGTGAGCGCATCTTCAAAAATGATTTTTGTTATTAACTCTTTCGGGAACCATTGTTCATTATTGACTAACTCGTAGTTCTGCTTAATTTCTATGGTCATTCCCTGGTCCTTTTCCAGTGGTTGCGCAACTACCGATTGAATTGCGTATTTGTTGGTATTGATATGTAAAAATCCTTTAAGCCCGTCGAAATTTTTTCCTTTTTTCGGGCGGTATGAAATAACAAAAATGCTGTCTCCCCGTTCATTAAATAGTGTATCCTGCAGAAGGAATAAATATTTTTTATCGCTGTTTTTACTTATCGGATTCAGGTAACGTTTATCGAGAATCTCAAAAAAATCATTATAAAATGAGAGCGCTTGTACCTGCGATGCTATTAAGGAAAAAACGGGGTCGCTAAACCCGGATACTTTTGATGCTACAATTTGTTCCTTGTATTTATCGGGTTTTATAAATTGTTTTTCATTTACCGTTTCTATGAGCAAAAGATGATGTTTTGAAAAAGTCTCATCCAGCTTGCTTTTCCCCAGTGTATCGGGTTGTGATTGATGATCTCTTTCTACCGTAAAAATCATTTTGTTGTACGATGTAAAAGAAAAAGATTCTAAGCTTTCCGGATTGTTGATGTCTTTATTGGCAATTACGCGTTTTATCATTTTATTGGCAGGATTCTCGCCCGGCAGAATAATCACTTCTTCAAGATCATACGTTTTAGGATGCAACGGAATAATCATTTCGTGTCCGGTTTCCTGATGAATATGAATAGTGTCCTTATGGTATCCCAGGTAACTTACAAAAAGGTTCTGTGCCTGTCCTTTGTTTTCAATAGCAAATTGACCATCAATATTTGTGGTCGTACCTAAATTGTTTTGATCCAAAACCACATTTACAAATGGGAGTGGTTTTTTTGTTTCAGAATCAATAACAATTCCTGTAATTTCTTGTGCAACTATTAATTTCGATAGTAGAATTAATAAAAACAGAATGAATAAGCTTTTTTGCATTGCGGCCAGGAATTTTCACCATCTTTTATTTAAAAGATTTTCGTTTAAGGTTTGATATTTCGAGTGGTGTTAGAAATCTCCATTTTCCACGTGGAAGATTCTTTTTTGTCAGCCCTGCAAAGTATACACGGTCAAGTTTTTTTATTTTGTATCCCAGCGATTCAAATATGCGTCGTACAATTCTGTTTTGGCCTGTATGGATCTCAATCCCTATCTGGGTTTTGTCATCTTCTTCGACATAACTTATGGCATCAGCTTCAATATAATCTTCCTCCAGTTGCATTCCTTCAACAATTTGAACCATGTGCTGTTTGGTAACATCTTTATCCAGTACCACATGATATATTTTTTTCTTTTTGTAGCTGGGGTGTGTTAATTGTTTTGTTAGTTCTCCGTCATTCGTCAGGAGCATAACTCCGGTAGTATTTTTATCTAACCTGCCTACAGGGTAAACTCTTTCGGGACAGGCATTTTTTACCAGGTCAATCACTGTTCTGCTGGCATGCTTGTCTCGTACGGTAGAAATTACATCTTTGGGTTTGTTAAGCAGAATGTAAACGTTTTTTTCGCGGCTTATTCTTTCTCCTTTATAGCGAATAACATCTGTAGGCGAAACTTTTGTACCCAGCTCGGTTATTTTCTCATCATTTACTGTGATTAAACCTCTTTTAATTAATTCATCGGCTTCGCGGCGCGAACATACACCGGAGTTGGCAATATACCGGTTAAGTCTTACCGGCTCCTGGTAGTTTTTGGGTGTATATTCAGGTTTCTTTTTACCTGCTTGAGATGGTTTTGATTTTTTGTCAGATTTTCGCTTCGTTATCTTCGGATTTCTGTTTTTCTTATTTTCCATATACCTTTTCTAATGATTTAAATGATAGGTAGTTTAATACTTTTTGCAAAGTTAGCATAAATATGTGTCGTTCGTATTATTTTTGTTCAATATTGAGCGTTTTTAAAATTTAAAGTTAAAATTTGCAAAAATATCTTTCAAATAATTTGAATTATCTATCTTTAATGGATTTTTTAAACGAGGAATGAATATTAAAGTCTAAAAACATGACATTAATTAAATCAATATCAGGAATACGAGGCACGATTGGAGGAAAAGCAGGCGAAGGTTTAAGCCCGCTTGATACCGTTAAATTTGTTTCTGCTTACGGGCAGTGGATAAAAAACAACTATCAGGCCGAAAGGTTAAAGGTTGTTGTTGGGCGTGATGCACGCATTTCGGGCGAAATGGTTAATCATTTGGTTATTGGATCGTTAATGGGTATGGGGATTGATGTGGTAAATATAGGTTTGGCCACTACACCAACCACAGAAATTGCTGTAACAGAAGAAAATGCTCATGGAGGAATCATTTTAACGGCAAGCCACAATCCAAAACAATGGAATGCACTCAAATTACTGAACCATAAAGGTGAGTTTTTATCTGCCGATGAAGGGGCCGAAATATTAAATTTTGCGGAAAAAGGAGATTTTATTTTTGCCGATGTTGATCAATTGGGGCAATTAACAGAACGCAATGATTTATTAGATATACATATCAAGCAAATTAAACAATTGCCTTTGGTGGATATGGAAGCCATTAAAAATGCCGGATTTAGGGTTGTTGTTGATGCTGTAAATTCTGTGGGTGGAATAGCTATCCCAGAATTGCTGCGAGCTATTGGAGTTAAAGATGTTGTTGAGTTATATTGTGATCCATCCGGTCATTTTCCGCATAATCCCGAACCGTTACCAGAGCATCTGACTGAAATTTCAAAGGTTGTTAAGGAGAAAAATGCTCATCTGGGATTCGTAGTAGATCCCGATGTGGACCGGTTAGCCATTATTAACGAAGACGGTACCATGTTTGGCGAAGAATATACCCTGGTTGCTGTTGCCGATTATATTTTACAAAACAAAGTGGGTAATACCGTTTCTAATCTTTCGTCATCAAAAGCTTTGCGTGATGTAACTGAAAATTTTGGCGGAGCATATTTTGCTGCTGCTGTTGGTGAAGTTAATGTGGTAAAAATGATGAAAGAGCAAGATGCTGTAATTGGCGGTGAAGGAAACGGAGGCGTTATTTATCCTGATTTGCATTACGGACGTGACGCCCTGGTTGGTATAGCATTGTTTTTAACCCACCTGGCAAAATCCGGGAAAACATGTTCTGCACTAAGAAATCAATATCCGCAATATACTATTGCAAAAAAGAAAATGCAGCTTACACCCGATATTGATGTGGATAAAGTTTTGTTGGCAGTGAAAAATAAATTTAAGCAGTATGATATTATTGATATCGATGGTGTGAAAATAGCCTTTGAAGATGGCTGGGTGCATTTACGAAAATCCAATACCGAGCCAATTATCAGAATTTATGCCGAAAATAGTGATCAGGAAAGTGCAAATGCATTAGCAGATAAAATAATACAGGAAATTAAGTCAATCATTTAATTACAATCTTTAATGAAAAGAAAACATTATATTTTAATTGCGCTGTCGGTAATTGTTATCGCCGCTATTATATTTTTTAGCTCAGGTTCAGATGTAAAACCAAAAGAACTTTCAGTAAAAGCAGAACGTGGCGAATTTGAAGTGCTTGTTACGGTAACAGGCGAGTTACAAGCAAAAAACTCGGTTGATATCATGGGTCCGTCGGAATTAAGAAACAGTCGTAGCCTGCGTATTCGGAATATTAAAATTCAGGATTTAATTCCTGAAGGAACAGTTGTTGATTCTGGCGATTATGTTGGTGACCTTGACAGATCTGAGGTGGGAACAAACTTAAAAGACCTTGAAGATGAACTGGAAACGGCAGAATCCCAATATCTGAAAATACAATTAGATACTACAATGCAGCTGAGGGAATTACGCGACCAGCTTATTAATTTAAAGTTTGCCCTGGAAGAAAAACAAATTGTACTCGACCAGAGTAAATTTGAACCACCGGCAACCATTCGGCAGGCAACAATTGATTTGGAAAGGGCTGAACGGACATACGAACAAGCTAAAGATAATTATTTGTTAAAAGTTCAACAGGCCAATGCCAATATGCGGGAAGCCAGTATTGAATTAGAAAAATCCCGGCGAAAGGTTCAGGAGCTAAAAGATGTGATCAATAAATTTACCATTTATGCACCACAAGGGGGAATGGTTATATATAAAAAAGAGTGGGGCGGACAAAAACGCAAAGTTGGTTCTATGATTAATCCATGGGATTTAACAGTAGCCACCTTGCCAGACCTTTCGGCCATGTCGTCAAAAACGTATGTGAACGAAATTGATATCAGTAAAATTAAAGAGGGGCAGGAAGTTAGAATTGGAGTTGACGCTTTCCCTGATAAAAATTATTCGGGCGAAGTAGTGGATGTTGCCAATATTGGTGAACAACTGCCTAATACCGATGCCAAAGTTTTTGAGGTGTTAATTGATGTGGACCAGTCGGATAGTATTATGCGGCCTGCCATGACAACAAGTAACCAGATTGTTACAGATGTATATAACGATGTGCTTTTTATACCACTTGAAGCCATCCATAATGAAGATAGTTTGAGTTTTGTTTATACAACAAATCATAAAAAACAGATTATTGTTCCCGGGCCATCAAATGAAAATTATATTATCATTGAAAAAGGCTTAAAAGAAGGAGATGAAGTTTATCTTTCTGTTCCTGTGAACACCGAAAAATACAAACTTTCGGGAGAAGAGTTAATACCGATACTGCAAGAGCGGGAAAGAATAAAAAGAGAGAAAGAAGAAAGCTCTAAAAATCCTGATAAAAGAGAAAAAAAGCCAATGCCCGGCAGAAGGATGAATAATTAATCTATAATAAAATGTTTAGAAGGTATTTTCATGATATAGAAATAGCCATTGAATCATTGCTGGATAATAAGCTGAAATCGATTTTAACAGCTTTGGGTATTATTTTTGGTACAGCTGCAGTTATTAGTATGTTGGCCATTGGAAATGGAGCCCAGCAGGAAATTTTGGAGCAGATAAAAATGGTTGGAGTAAATAATATTGTTATTACTCCGGTTGTAGACCTTACAGGTGGAGGCGAAAATGGCGATAGCGGTGATGATGGCGGCGAAAATGGTAACAAGAAAAAAGAAAAATTTTCGCCCGGACTAACCATGGACGATCTTGATGCCATAAAAAAAATTATTCCATCGGTACATAAAATTACTCCTGAAATTGTTGCCAACTCGTATGTTGTGCAAGGTGGTAAAAGAGTTGCTGCAAAAGTGATAGGGGTTAATAATGATTATTTCGATGTATATAATATTCAATTATCGAAAGGGAACTTTTTTGACGAAGATCAGGTTGAGCAGGGAGTTCCTGTATGTGTAATTGGGGCGAATATAAGTGCAAAAGTTTTTAGCGATGTTGACCCTGTAAACAAATACCTGAAATTTGGCCATGTATGGCTGAAAGTGATTGGTGTGTTAGAGAAAACAGATGTTAACCTTTCGGCAGCCGAAAATATGGGAGTAAATATTGTTAACGATAATGTTTATATACCTGTTCAAACCATGCTTTTGCGATATAAAAACCGGGCATTAATTAATTCCAAAAGTTTTCAGGGCGGTTCAGGATTTTCGGGTGGTTTCTTTTTTTCATTTTCAGGCGGGCAGGAAGAATCATCATCCAATTATCATCAACTGGATAAAATTATTGTACAGGTTGAAGAAACAGAACATTTAACCACAACAACTGAGATATTAAGCCGGATGCTTTTTCGCCGGCATATGGAAGTTAAAGACTACGAAATTACCGTCCCTGAGCTATTGTTAAAACAACAGCAACGAACAAAGTATATTTTTAATATTGTACTGGGTGCAATAGCAAGCATCTCGCTTATTGTTGGGGGGATAGGAATTATGAATATTATGTTCGCCACGGTTATGGAACGGATAAAAGAAATTGGTATCCGTTTGGCTTTAGGAGCCAAAAAAGCCGATATTATTGCACAGTTTTTATCCGAAGCAATATTAATTAGTATTTCTGGAGGTTTAATAGGTGTATTTTTTGGGGTAGTATTTTCAAAACTGATCACGAAGTTTGCCGGTATTTTAACCATTATTTCACCTGCTTCGGTAATTATTGCGTTTGGTGTAAGTGCTATGATTGGGGTAATATTTGGGATATCGCCCGCCAAACGAGCTGCCGAAAAAGATCCTATCGAATCGTTGAGGTACGAATAAGTCAAATTTGATATCATGAACCGAGCCCTGATAATAAATTTGACACACCTGCCTGCCGAATTTATCCGCCGAGGACAGGCAGGCACCCGCATGATTATAATGAAACTAATAGTATGTTGTAGCGGATATTTGGTATATCATGGCGAGCTGCATCCCGATTGCATCGGGACGGGTCTGACCGCTAAAATCAAAATTATAAACAGATGAAAAAAGTGAATATTTTTAAAATCCTATTAATAGTTACATTTGGTATTTTTTTATTTATCAATGGAAATGCCCAGCAAACCGTAACCGAAGAATTAACTTTCGATGAGGTGGTGCAGCTTGCCCGCGAACAATCGCCCGATGCTATAATGGCTACACACAGGTTTAGA
>JAWLEM010000004.1:0-36002 GCA_041686115.1 Bacteroidales bacterium | reverse complement strand
AGCTACCGGAATGGTTCATAAGCTTGATGATGAAGATCGAAAAAAAATTGTAGAATTAATGATGTGATGAAAGATTTCAAGTTTCAAACTCGCCTGCCGGACGAGCAGGTTTCAGATTTCAAGTTTCAAGTTTCAAGTCCCGAAAAACAAAAATTTTTAATTTGCTTGTTTTTTGTGGAAGCTGAAATGATTACAAAATTAAAAATTTTGATCATTTTCAGCATTTCAGGTTTACCGGCCGAAGGCATGGTTTCAGGTTTATTTAAGTAAAAACGTTGAACAGTGATCGTAAAACTTTAAATTTTCAATTATTTTCCTATTTTTGTCAAATTGGTATTAAAAATTAAATAATCAATAAATAAATAAATTAACTATGAAAAAGTCTCTTTTAACATTAACACTAACACTCTTAACAGTTTTTTTTGTGCATACAACTTTTGCATGTACAAATTTTCTGGTAACAAAAGGTGCCAGCACTGATGGATCAACCATGATTACTTATGCTGCCGATTCACATGTTCTTTATGGTGAATTATATCACTGGCCAGCAGCTGATTATCCCGAGGGATCAAAATTAAAGATTTACGAATGGGATACCGGTAAATATTTAGGTAAAATCGACCAGGTAGCGCACACCTTTAATGTAGTTGGCAATATTAATGAGAATCAGGTAGCCATTGGTGAAACTACTTATGGTGGCCGTTCGGAATTACGCGACACTACAGGTATTATGGACTATGGAAGCCTTATTTATGTTACCCTACAACGCGCAAGGACAGCCCGTGAAGCCATCCAAATCATGTCCAATTTGGTAAAAAAATATGGATATTATAGTTCTGGCGAGTCATTTTCAATAGCCGACCCAAACGAAGTGTGGATTATGGAATTGATAGGAAAAGGTCCCGGAATAACAGGAGCAGTTTGGGTAGCACGCCAAATTCCCGATGGATATATTTCAGGTCACGCTAATCATGCAAGAATTACTACTTTCCCAATTCAAAAAGAAAATAACTTTAACGATCCTAATCAAACTACATATCATTCTCCCGATGTAATTTCATTTGCACGTGAAATGGGGTATTTTGATGGAAAAGATAAAGATTTTAGTTTTTCTGACACCTATGCTCCCCTAGACTTTGGTGGCGCTAGATTTTGCGAAGCACGAGTTTATGCAGGCTTTAACAGAGTAGCTAGCGGAATGGAAAAATATGAAGATTATGCACTAGGTGAAAATCTTGAAAACAGGATGCCATTATGGATTAAACCAGATAAAAAATTATCTGTACATGATGTTATGGAATTAATGCGCGATTATTATCAGGGAACACCCATGGATATGACTAAAGATGTTGGTGCCGGCCCATATGGAAATATTGTACGCTGGAGGCCATTATACTGGGAAGTTGATGGAGAAACCTATTTTAACGAAAGAGCTATTTCTACTCAACAAACCGGATTTTCTTTTGTAACGCAGAGCAGAAACTGGTTACCTGATCCTGTAGGTGGAGTTTTATGGTTTGGTGTTGATGATACTTACTCAACCGTTTATACCCCAATGTATTGCGGAATTACTGAAGCGCCTGAACCCTTTGCCGTTGGTAATGGTTCATTAATGGAGTTCAGCGATGATGCAGCATTTTGGGTATTTAACCAGGTTTCCAACTTTGCATATACTCGTTATTCGCATATGATTCCAGAAATACAAGAAGTTCAGAGAGAACTGGAATTAGGATATATCGAAGAAGTAAAAGGAATTGATAAAGCTGCTGCTGAAATTTATAAAAACAACCCTGAGCAAGCCATAAATTTCATTACAAACTATTCTAAAGACAAGGGTGATCATACCGTTGATACCTGGAAAGAATTATATAAGCACCTGTTCACTAAATTTATGGACGGAAATAAAAAAGTAGATCGTCCTGTGCCAGAAGGATATAAATACATTACTCCAGAAATAGAATATCCGGGTTATACCGAAGAATGGTATAAATTAATTATTGAAAAAACAGGTGATAAGTTTAAAGTAAAAGGTGAAGACGGGCATTAATCCGGTTTTCGGAATTCTTTTTTACTATAATCAATCGAAATGATAAAATATAATAGGAGGCTGCCATTTTTGGCGGCCTTTTTTTTGCCAGGCTTTTTACTACTGGATTTTTGGTTATAAAATTTGTAAATTTGATGATAACCAAAACAACATGTTATGAAATTTCTAAAATGGACGGGTATTATTATTATTATTATAATAGCACTTTTTTTAATTATACCTTTATTTCTGCCATCAACTGCGCGAGTTGAAAGGTCTATTACAGTTGAAGCTCCTGTTGATAAGGTTTTTCAAACGGCTATTGACATGAATATGAGGCCAAAGTGGGATCCGTGGATTGAAATGGATCCGGATGCTAAAATTATTACCGAAGTAATTCCAGGAGGCACTGGTTCTTGGTATACTTGGGATAGTGAAATAATTGGCAAGGGAAAATTAACAATTACTAATTTTGAGGCAAACAAAAAAATCAATTCTAAATTAGAATTTATTGCTCCACAGAGTATGACTTCGGATATAACCTGGGCTTTTGCAGAAACAAATGAAGGAACCGATATAACCTGGGGCTTTAAAGGAGAGCTCTCCTACCCTGTTGAAAGATGGTTTGGCCTGTTTATAGATAATCAATTGGGACCCCAATTTGAAAAAGGGCTACAAAACTTTAAAACCCTGGTCGAAAATCTCCCATCAGATTTGGGGCGAACAGGAGAAATCGGGGAAACGAAATTTAAAGGATTGATGGCATTATCTATAAAAGAAGAATGTGCAATGAATAATATCCGCAGCAAAATGATCAATATGTATTCGTCCATTATGAGATATATGAATACCAATCAAATTGAAATGGTGGAAACTCCTTTTGCAATTTATCACCCAAGTGAGAAACCAGGATATACGCTATTAGAATGTGGTTTGCCTGTAAACAAAGAAATTAAGGGAAATGAAAGAATAAAGTTTATTAAATTACCAGCAGGGAAAACAATTACAGCTTCGCATTTTGGGCCATTTCATACGGTAAATAGTACTTACAAAGCAATTGAAAATTATATTATTGAAAATAATTTTGAAACAACAGGAACTCCCTGGGAAATATATATTACTGACCCAATGAAACAACCCGATCAAAGTAAATGGGAAACAAAAGTTTATTTTCCTGTAAAATAATATTACATCTTTTACTTAATTAAGAATGATTCTGTTTTTTAGTCATAAACTGCCTATTCGCTATTAATTTTTACGTGAATAACTATATAATATAAAGGATGTTGACAGATAAATCGATTTCATTTTAAACAATCTTTTGTAATCAACGTTTTTTTTATGATATTTGCAACCGCTAAAGAAGCAATGCAATAACATTTATCAACTACTTTTTAGTAAAAAAATTATTAGTTATCAAAAAATATTTGTAATATTGCGCTCTGTTAAAAACGAATACAAAAATTTTAAATAGTATATCAGGATGGATTTAATAAAAGTTGCTGAAAACGAGTTCGCTGTAAAAAAGGATTTTCCTGAATTTAAAGCAGGCGATACAATTACCGTACATTATAAAATTAAAGAAGGCAGTAAAGAAAGAGTACAGAACTTTAGAGGTGTAGTTTTACAAAGAAGAGGTTCAGGACAGAATGAAACTTTTACTGTTCGAAAAATGTCTAGTGGTGTAGGTGTAGAAAGAATTTTCCCATTAAACACACCTTTTATAGAAGCTATTGATATTAATAAAAAAGGACGTGTTCGAAGAGCAAGAATTTTTTACCTGCGTCAATTAACCGGTAAAAAAGCCAGGATTAAAGAAAAAAGATTTTAAAGGTACTTTTATCATATTTCTAAAGCCTTCCAATTTACGGAGGGCTTTTTTATTACTAAAAAATCCCAAAAAGCAAAATACTTTTTGGGATTTTCATCAATAAGCTTTTTTTATTATTCATTCCTGATTTTATCAGCCTTAACCCTTGCAGCAGCAACTATACTATCCGCTTTTTTATCGGCTTCTTTAATAACCTGATCTGCCTTTTGTTCCGCTTTTTTCTCCAGCTCATCAGCTGCCTTTTGAGCGGCAATCTTAGCAAGGTATCCTTCTTTTGCTGCCTTCTCAACTAATGCGTCTGCTTCTTTTTTACCTTCAGCTAATAATCTATCAGCTGTTTCGCGAGCTTCTCGTTTTATTTTGGCGGCCTCTTTTTCTGCATCAGCAATAATTTTCTGAGCACGCTCTTCAGCTTCTATCCTTGCCTTATCTTCCAACTCTTCTTTCTGCTTAACAATTTCTTCACGGGCTCTTTCTTTTAAATCTTCTTTAACATCGTTTTTACTTTCTTTAAGGTCAAATGTTATTTTGGGATCGGTTGTGGTACCAACAATTTTTGCTTTTATGTTGATATTATCACCAGCCTTAATATCAACTCCTTTTGAAGAAGCCTGTGATAACAGGCCATCAATAACATCATTGGCGGCAGAACCCATATATTTTCTTGGAACGGTTAGTGCCAGATCATAATCGAGGGTTTGATCAATACCATGCGAACCACCTACAACCATTTTAATATCCTCTACCTTGGTTTCGAATGGTTCTACGATAATTCTTCCGTTGGCAATGCTAAAACTTATATTTACATCTTCAAATTCATTATTAAACTGATCACCTAAATTAAGCAAATCAGCTAATTTATCGAAGGTTTTGGAATCAACCACCTGTAAACTTTTCGATTGTAATCGGCCATAACCATTAATTGTACTCAAAACGGGACTCATAGTTGAATCAATTAAGCTATTGTAATCAAACTTAATGGATACTTTACCTTTACAATTTTTGAGGATTGGGGCAAGAGATTCGATCATACTAAATGAATTGACCACCTTTTCAATTTCAACATTCTGAATATTTAATCCCAGGGTAGCAGATGGTTTTTTCATATTTTGGGTGTTATATTCCCCGTCAACACTAAACTTACCATCCAGTAAATCCATATTGAGGTTATCCATTAACAACTTTTTATCTTTAATCAGGAATGTTCCTGTTAAATTGGTTATGTCCATATTATCGTATAGAATATGATCCAATGATGACACCAGTTTAAAATCAATATTCCCTGGAATTTCAACAACTCCTGTTCCTGTAGCAACCGTATCGGTCGGTGCAGCTTCTGATTCAATTGATCCTGAGGTTTCATCTGTTTCTGATGTATCAGCAGGCATAAATTCATTTACATTAATAAAAGAAGAATTAAATTTAAAATCGCCTCTTAAAGTTCCATCGCTTAGGGCATAGGCAATATAATTTTCGATTTTTCCCTGCAATTGAAAATCGCTCTCTCCTATTTCTGAATTAAAGGATTGCAATTCGAGATATTGTGGTGTAAAATAAAATGTAGTTTCAATGATTTTTACAGCAGCAGGTAAATCGGCACTTTCAAAAATAAAATCTTTTACCTGGAGCTTACCGGTAGCAGTAAATTCTTCATATTTTTCATTTTCGATCGTAGAAAGATTCCCGGCTAAATCAACATCGGCAATAATTTCTCCATCTAAATTCATATCTTCTAACGGTAGTGCATCTGCCAAAGATTTTAAAATAATATGCCCGTCAAGGCTTCCTTCGATATATGGATCACTAATAGGAGTTCTGATATGCATACTAATATCGAATGGATTATCAGCCATTTCTACATGAAAACGGTTTAAATCAACTCTGGTTTGATCATCATTTACACCATCGTAAAATACATCCAGGTCGATATTAATATTTTCGACAGATTTTGGCAGGTCAGGATATTGGAACATGGCATTTTCGACCAATAGCTTTAAGTTAGCTTGTGGCATCTGCTTATCGTTGTAAGTTCCCTTAACATCTCCGTAAAGCACTAAATCACCACTTGTATTTAACTCTTCAAATCCTTCCATGTAAATGGCAGGGACCATCGAAAGCAGCGATTTAAAGCTTGTTTTTTGGGTATTAAATTGAACATCCATATTTATATCATCATCGGGCATTTCGATTACACCTTCGAATCCGAGAGCAATAGCATTGAGAGACAATAAATTTTCCTTAAAAGTAAATATCATATTTTCCATATCAGCACCTATGGTGGCATCAAAACCAAAAGTTGCATTTTTTAAATATTGAATGCCTCCCATGTTTACATTTATTGCATCAATGGAAGTTTCGATGGTTAAATCGGAATAATCCATCCCCAAATCTCCTTTTAAAAGGAAATTTAAATTTTCGATAGATGCTACCATATTAGCAGTTTCATCGGAATATTTTATTATGGCATCTTTAATCTGAAACTTTTGAAGATCGACTCGATAATCCATGGGTTCCGATAGAGTATCTGCAGCGATATCTTCTGCCAATTCTTCTTCAACCAAAAGACTATCAGAAATTTCTTCTGTTGGTTTTGCAATATCCCAACTTGCAGTACTATCGGCAAGTACATTAGCATTAATAAATGGTTTATCGAGAACAACACCTTTAACAACAATATTTTTTTTAAGGGCGCTCATTAAATCAACCTGTATATTAAAAGACTGAAAGTATATCAATGTATCATTTTCAAATTTATCGATACCAATAACCGACATTTCATGTAACCCCAGGTTAAAATCGGGAAAGGATTTAAAGAGTGATAATTTAAAATCGATAAACTCGACCTTGGCATTTACATTTTTATTAATCTCTTCTTTTACTTTTGCCAGCATATCATCTTTAAAAAACAATGGAAGAATAATTAATAAGATGATAATAAATAGAATAAGCGACAAAAAAATACGGAAAAACCATTTAAAAAACTTTTTCATGACCTTGTGTTTTTAGGAATTAGTTTATTGCTATGAATAATCAAATTTAATAAATAATTGCACTGAATAATATTATTTCAGCATCAATCCATAAAATTATTCAAAAAAAAAATTGCAAAATTTTTATCAATCCAATAATACTAACTTTTCACAGTTTGAATATCATTAAAATTATATTTTTTGAAGATATTTTTTATATATTTGCACCGCATTTAGCACAGAATAACAATTTTGTAATACATATGCAATACATATTGAACCTGTAGCATAACGGATAGTGCACCTGACTACGGATCAGGAGGTTGGGGGTTCGAATCCCTCCAGGTTCGCAATAAAAAACCTGTCATTATAATATGGCAGGTTTTATTTTTTTTTATAGTTGGAGGGATGAGAACCGCCAATGGGGGTTCGAACTTTTTCATGAGGCTCGTGTAAACGAAACGAATAATCCCTTCAGGTTCGCAAAGCGTAATTTGATGAATTTCGCTCTTTTTATTTAAAAGATGAATCCAAAATTACCTTTAACACAAAAAAAGCTGCACTCACCAATTTTATTAGAAAAATTTCGGTTTCTATATTAAAAAATTGTAAATTCATATTTCAATTGATTTTAAATATGGTATAAAATGATTACGACTTTAATTCATAAATATTTTATCGATCAATATGTAACCGATAAAATCACAAAAAAAATATGTCTTATCAATAACCTGAGGGCTAAGTTTACCAGTATTCTGTTCTTAACTATAGCTTTAATTTCTACGCTTTACGATTTTTTGATATATCAAAAGATCATTGATTATAATATTTTTATCCTTCATTTTAAAACCGATATCATCCTGCTTGTTTTTTCATTTATTTTTTTAATCTATGTTTTTTTTAATCAGGTTGTTGAGTTGAAAGAGATAAAAAAACATCACCGCTTAATACATGGAGCCATTTCGGTTATTATCATTTCGTGGGGAGCTGTTAAGTCAGGATTAACCCTATTATCGGAAGAAAATCAGTATTATATTTATATGTTAACCATTTTGATCATTTCTATCCTATTCTACTATCCATTCATGATTAGCTTTTTGCAATTTATTTATAGTTATGTGTTATTATGGCTAATACATTTGGTTTTCAATATTACATTCAAATCTGCCTTCCATGATCTGTTTTATATATTATTTTTTATTACTATATCGTTTATCATATCAAGGATTTTATATTACCATAAAGTAAAATATCTAATTAAAGAAAGTGAAATTTCGAAATTAAAAAAACATATAAACAAAAATGGGAAAGTAAATCCGACATCTTAAGATATTATTCTTTAATTTAAAAAATCAACAAAAAATCAAACAAATGACTGAAATAAAACCTATTACAATGCCAGGAACTCATCAGAATTTTTTCAAATATTTTAAAAAATTTTCATATGATAAAAGTAATAAAATATTAGATGTTGGAGCTGGTCATGGAGCCTTCACTAAAAGACTTTTTGACATGGGATATGATGTATCTGCCTGTGATTTATTTCCTGAAATTTTTATGTTTGATAAAATTGAATGTAAAAAAACAGATGTCACAAAGAAATTTCCATATCCGGATAATTCTTTTGATATAGCCATTGCAATAGAGGTTAGCGAACATATAATTGGCCACGAACTTTTTTTCAAAGAACTTAGCAGAATATTAAAGCCCAATGGCCAACTTTATTTATCTACACCTAATATTTTATCTTTAAAATCGCGTATAAGGTTTTTATTCAGAGGGTTTAATTACAGCTTTGGCCCATTAGATATGCACAATTATGATGGCTTACAGCATGTTTCATCATTAACATTAGATCAATATAATTATGTAGCAATAAAAAATGGATTTAAAAAAGCAAAGTTTGAAATAGACAAAAAACAAAAAAGTTCAACCTGGCTTTTCTTTTTACTTTTTCCTTTTATGTGGCTAAATAGTAAAATAAAAAATGCTACGAACTTTCATAACCACAAAAAATTACTTTTAGGCAGGCTTCTTTTTTTGCAGTTTGAAAATAATAAAACTAAAAATTCAATTTAAAATTATTCTCAGTCAATTAATCATGAGGTAATATTTCATTCTGACAATTGGAATCGGCAACAATTTTAAATGTTAAAATATAGCTAAACCCTCACACCCATAATAATAATATCATCAACCTGCTCCCATTCTCCTCGCCAATCATCGATCGTTGAATTTAATATTTCACGTTGCTCGCTCATTGGTTTTTGGTGAATTTCAAGTAAAAGTTGTTTAAAGTTTTTTGTTTTGAATTTCGATCCATCTTCTCCGCCGAACTGATCCTGGTAACCATCGGAAAAAATATAAAAAACATCACCTTTTTGCAGATCAATTTCATGATTGGTAAATGAATCTTTTTCCTTCACATAAATTCCAATGGGCATTCTATCGGCTTTAACCTCAATCAATTCATTGTTTCTAAAAATATACAACGGATTATAAGCACCGGCATATTGCAATTTCATTTTTTCCAAATCGAGAATACAAAGCGCTAAGTCCATGCCATCTTTAGCTTCTCCCTCTTTACCTTCCTGTCCCAAGGTTTTCTTCACATCTGCTCTTAAGCTGTTTAAAATAACATTAGCAGATGTAACTTCGTGTCTATTCACAATTTCGTTCAAAAACGATACACCTAACATACTCATAAATGCTCCGGGGACACCGTGTCCTGTGCAATCTGCAGCGATTAGCACCAATAAGTTATCCTTTTTTGTCATCCAGTAAAAGTCGCCACTAACAATATCACGTGGTCTGAACAAAATAAAATGTTCCGGTAAAACTTCATTGGCAAAATCATTTGATGGTAATACAGCTGTTTGTATACGACTTGCATACTCTATACTATCTGTAATACTGCGGTTTTTATCGGCAATTTCATCTCTCTGTTTTTCTATTTCATCTTTTTGTTTAACCACCTCTTCGGTACGTTCTTTTACAATTTGTTCCAGTCTGATCTTTTCGAGTTCTAACCGGCGAGTATAAACTTTTACAATTACCACAACCAGTAAAGCTGCTAAAATAAAATATACAATAAAAGCCAAAATAGTTCTGTACCACGGCGGCATTATGGTAAACTCATAAGTTGCAACATCGCTTTCGATCCCATAAATATTTCTGGCTTTTACTTTAAAAGTATATTTTCCTTCGCGCAGGTTTGTATATTCTTTTTCGGTTTTTGTATCCCATGGCGACCAACTATCGTCAAAACCATCGAGCATAAAACTATAGTTAATATCTTCTATCGGGTAGTATGGTGATGAAAAATTAAAAGTGATAATATTATGTTTATAATCAAAAGTATATTTCAAATGATCAGGTTGCTCGAAGGAGAGAACCATTTTTGATGTATCGGAATAATTTGTACCCCAAAAAGTAACGGAGTCCATTTGGATGCTCACTTTTCTAACGAGGCTATTATAAAATTCTTTAAACTTTTTTTCATCCGTAGAATTGTAATGAATTGCAGCATTTGCAGTGGCAAACCAAATTTGATCATTGGTATCTAGAGAAGCATTAAGAAAAGTAAATTTATTAAGCCGTTTAAACGGGATATTTATAACTCTAATGTTTGTATCGCTTAAAATAACTTTTTCAACATACTCTATATTAACGCCAAGATTACTCTCTTTTGGGTATTGAGAAAAAATCCAGAAAGTTGAATCATTTTGTTCGTAAATATTACTTATCCTGTCACTTCTGTTCAAATATTTTTTTCTAAATCCGGAATATCTAATAATGGTATCATTCTGTTTATCATAAGTAAACAATCCCTTATTTGTTGTAATTATAATATCATTATTTACAAAATGGGTTTTATTTCTATCATTTGATGGTAATCCGTTATGCTTGTCATATCTTTTTACAGAATCTTTATTAATATCAAATTTAATAATACCATTTAAACCAGTTCCCAACCACAATACACCATTCTGATCCTGAGCAACTGTTTCTATTTGATTGCCATCAATCTGCTTGAAAGGTTCTTGTGGAATCCAACGGCCATCTGAATATTTAATAGAAGCCAGACCATCTTTATACCCTATATATATAATATTTTTATCTTTATTAGATTGACTAATTGATGAACAATTAATCCATTCCCTACTATTAATATTTAAATTTTTAGTATTTTGATGATTAACAACCTGATAAACATTAAGTCGCGTACCGGCAAGTAATACAGTTTTATTGTCATTCAGACTAATTTTATTCAATGTCCACACCATACCATCAATACCTTTAACTGTTTCGAACCTGGGCAGGCCATTTTCGTCAAAATACTGGTGGTAAAGCCCCAGGCTTGTTGCTACATATAATGTTCCGTTAAATCGTTCCACATCTACGATCATACCTTCGATGCCCTGCTTTTCGTCAAATTTTTTAAATGGTGAGTTTAACTCAATATACGACAAGCTATTAAACAAGCTAAGCCATAAAATGCCATTTGTACTTTCAAAAGCAGAAGTTACAGTAGCATCTGCCAATCCATTTTCTTTATTAAAGTGATTAATAATTTTACCTTCCGAGTTAATGATAATGCAACCGTTACTAATGGTTGTAAGCACTAAATTACCATTTTTCAATTTAAGGCCGTTGTATAATAACGCTTCGTTAAGAAAATTAGAGAGTTTGGTAAAAGTCTTGTTTATGTTGGCAATATCTCTTGATTCGCCGGTTTGAATATTATACAAATAATGTCCATGCTCCATTGTTCCAACAAAAAGTTCATTTTCATTGATGGGAAGCAATACAAAAATGTCTTTTTCTTTATAAAATTCACCGCCCTTAGCTAATAATATTGTGTCATCTCTAAGTTCATTTAATCCCTTCCAGTAGTTTCCTACATACAAGTGATCTTTTATCATAAAACTCAAGAAACCTCCTAACGTATCTCTGTATATTTTATCTAATTCGCGATCCTTAAATTTTAAAATATTGCTTCCTGCACAAAAATATACTTCATTTCCTCTAGTATATGTTTTAAAAACATCTCCTATATCAAGCGAATCAAATTCTTCTTTATATAATGAGTTATAATGCATTTTACCTTTAATATCCGGAGCTAAATATCCAAAATCGCCAACAGCACCAACATAAATGTTTCCATTAGTATCAGCAGCTAAAGAACGCACAATTGAATTATTTAATATAGGGATTTTATTCCAGCTCGATCCATCAAATTCTAATACACCATCCTCGTTATTGCCAAAATAAACAACCCCTCTTTTATCCATGCAAACAGCCCAGTTTTGTTCAGCGGCTTTATATTCTTCTGTGGTAAAATTCTTAATAAAGGGCACACCATATTCATTAATCTGTCCAAATGAGCTGAATACTATAATTGTGAGAAAACAGGAGAAAAATAGTTTCTTTATCATAACAAAATTTTTTAATCAAAAAACTATATAAATATAAAAAACAAAAAGACAAAATACTAAAAAAATAATATTTTGCCTTTTTATTTAAGTTAAATCAATGGATAACTTACTTAATATAAACCTTTTTAGTTAATGATCGTCCGTCAACAATTACTTTAACAATATATATTCCTGCGGCATCACTAACCCGTGTACGGTATTTAGCAAAGTTATTGATTTTTTTACTAACAATTTTTTGACCAATTGAATTATAAATTTCGATTTGTCCGTTATTAAACTGATGATTATGATTATTCAGAAACTCTACAACAACAAATTCATCCACGGCATATACTGATATTTCATAAGACATTATCTGGCCAAACCCAGTCGATGGATCATAATACACCTTAAATTGTTCTGAAACGGTATTGCCATTTCCTGCTATATCGTTTACAACATTCGCTGCAATATCTACAGTCACATCGCCCTGATCGGTTGCGGCAATGGATGCTGTAAATTCTATGTTGTCAGCAGATGTTAGGTTTTCGAGTGTACCGTTTGCAATGGTTAAGTCGGCATTATCGAATCCTGTAATTTCCTCGCTAAATGTTACAATGACATCAAAATTTTCATCTGTAATTGTATCTCCTGCCGTTGAACTTATCGATACAGTTGGAACTGTTCCGTCGTAAGTTATTGCAAACTGAGTTGCCGCATCATTATTATTGCCTGCCAAATCAGTTGCTACAGCTGCATCGATATCAACGGTAACTTCACCGTCAGATGCAGGAGTAACAGCAGCATTGTAAACTAAATTATCAGTTGTACTTAAATCTGAAGCTGCTCCGTTTCCAACGGTAATATCAGCAATTTCAAATCCTGCAACCTCTTCGTTAAATGTTATGGTAATATTAAAAGGACTAACATTTGTAAGGGTGGATTCTGATGATGTAATATCAACCATTGGCGAAGTAACATCATAAACTATAGTAAATAGATTGGATGCTGTATTGGTATTACCAATTGAGTTGGCTACCAACCCGGCAGAGATCTGAATTGTTATTTCACCTTCATCTGTCGGGGTAACATCAGCAGTAAAGCTAATATTATCTGCTGTAACCAAATTAGATACCGATCCATTTGTAATGGTTATATCTGATACATCAAATCCACTCACTTCTTCTGTAAACAGAATGTCTATCGGTATTGGATAAGTATTTACATAAGCAGATTCAGTGCTTGAAATGGTTACACCCGGTTTTTCACCTGCAAACTCAATACTAAATTGATTTGCTGCCGTATTTCCATTTCCGGATAAATCGGATGCAACATTGGCATTAACATCAATAGTTACCGAACCAACAGACAATGGAGCAATTTGCGCAATAAATTCAATATTATCCTGAGACTCAAGATTTGAAACACTTCCATTTCCTACCGTTATATCTCCTGCACTAAATCCGGTTACTTCTTCAGAAAATGTAATGATTACCACAAATGGATTATTATAGGTAGGATCATCTTCTGAACTAGTAATATTAACTGTTGGAGAAGTAAGATCTACGGTATTAAAACTCCAGACAGACGAAGAACCGATACCAGCAAAATTATTTCCTGCTTCATCCTGAATTGCTCCGGCATCCATTAGCACATAATAGTTTGATTGATCTTCCAAATTAATGAATGGATCAATTGTTAAGGTTTCTGTATTTTCACCTGTAACCTGAGCTGATGTAACGTCAATAATTTCGTGGGTCTCCGAAGATGTAGCATTCATAATAGTAATATCTCCAGTTGCGGCAACAACTTTTTCGTTAAAAGTAATCTGCAAATTTGATGCTAAAAGAACATTAATTGCTCCGTTTTCAGGAACAGTAGCAAGCATTAAAGGTTCATCAATATCTTCAGTTGTAAAGTTCCAGTAAGTAGTTGATGTTAAACCAGCAAAACTATTCCCATCATTATCATCAAATGCTGTAGCATCAATATTTACATAATAAGTTGTTTCACCATCCAATGTAACCGGAATATCGACTGTAATTGTTGAAGTACCGTCACCAGAGACATCTCCAGATGTGACATCGATAGATGATACAACAGTATTATCGCTTGATTTTTTAACTTCGATATTTCCTGATTGAGCAATTACATTTTCATTAAACGTAATCACTAAATTAGTGTTTACTGAAACATCCATAGATTCGTCTTCGGGACTAACAGATGAGATTACCGGACTATCGGCATCAACAGTGGTAAATGTCCATTCAGAATTTGTTGTAATTCCATCAAACTCATTTCCTGCTTCGTCGGTAAAGGCACCAGCAGAAATTAATATATAATATTCTACCAGGCTCTCAAAATCGGCTGATGGATTTATGGTAACCGTTTCTGTTCCATCACCAGAAAGTGTAGTAACATCAATAGACTCAACCAACGAACCGTCTGATACTTTACGAATTTCAACTGTTCCGGTATTCAAGTAAACGATCTCATCAAAATTAATTTGCAAGTTATCAGAAAGCGCAACACCTACCATATTATTTTCGGGATACAATTCGGCTATCTGCGGAGATGCCTGATCATATTTGATGATAAATTGTGTGGCAGCTAAATTATCGTTGCCAGCTAAATCGGTGGTTATTCCTGCAATAAAATCGACAACAACATCACCATCTGTTGTTGGTGTAATATCTACCGTATAAGTTATATTATCGGCTGTATTTAAATTGCCTGGAGAACCATTTACGACATCAATATCACCGGCAACAATACCAGTAACTTCTTCAGTAAACTCAAGTTTAATGGGTATAGGACTCACATTTGTTGGACTTGTTTCTGTAGTAGAAATAGTAACCATGGGTGAAGTTCCGTCTACACCGGTATAATCAATAAAAGTAGAATGGTCTGTAATACTAATGGTATTTGTAGAAGCCGATATTTTTGAATAGAGTGTACGAGATGCACCATCAAATCCAGCGCCATAAATATCAGTCTCTTCACCAAAAATATCGGTATCGAGATAATTAAAATCAGCATCATAAACAGGATTTGTAATTCCTGATGATGTTAGTGTCCAATATCTTGTAAGATATTCATCATCGCTATTGTCGTTAGGATGTTTTGCGTCTGTAACTTTTGCCCCTATCCAGGCAGCAGAAAGGTCTCCGCTATTCAAATTAATATCAACCGGCGAATACTCAGCATCTGAAGTATGATCACCAATAGGGAATGTGAAAACACCTGTTGATGAAAATGCTTTTCGCAATGATCCGGTACCATTGGTTACAATCATTTGAGCAGGGCCAAAAGTTCCGGATATCATACCAGAAGTGCCGATAGACAAATTATTATTATTAAGTGTAATAACTCCATTTGTTAAGGTGAGTGCATTGTTAATTTCAACATCACTGGATAAACTAAAACCATTCGCATTGTCTAATTCCAGATTTTCAAAATAAGTTGCCCCGGAACCACCAATAGTTTGTTGAGTTAACCCCTTAAAAATAATTTTACCATCTGAATCTAAATAATCATCGAACACATATCCTGCTGTTGCATTATTAGACCAATTACCTTCAACCTCGACAATTCCATCCAAATCAATTCGACCATGCAATGTGCCGGATGTTTCGTTGGTATAATGAGCATCAGAACCAGCAATTTTAAGATAGGCACCTGAGTTTATTATCATTTTGGCGCCATTATTTGTTACACCCTTTTGTTGAGAAAAAACAAAAGTTGTTATTAATACAAAACATAATAACAAAAGATAATGTTTGGCATTAATAGATCTTAATATTTTTGTAGAAAAGATCATATGTTTAGTTTTTAATTAATATCCTGGATCTTATTGTTCCTTCATGTTTAAATATTGCTTGATTGATTCTATATCTTGTTTTAATTTATCAGTTTTTGTTCTTCAGTTTCTCGATTTCTAACATTAATTGATTGATTTGTTCTTGTTGATTATTAACTTGATCTTTCAATGATTGATTTTGTTTATTCACTTCGATTAATTGTAATTGGAGATTTTCAACTGCTTCTAATGTTTCGAACTGCATCCTTGTCATGTTAACCCCGTTTACTTCATCTTTTGCAGGAGTTAACCATGGTAAATGTTTATTTTCCTTAATATACTGATCAATTTCATGAATATCAAGTTTTTGCTTATAATCATCACTAAAAACAAAATCTGGTTTAATATATGTTGTTCCTGAACCTATTGAGCCGTAATAAATATTTCCCGTTACTCTTGCATCTCCCTGCACTGTTAAGGTTTTATCCGGAGAATCGGTACCAATACCTACCAATGTTGATGAACCACGAGATATGGCTAAATGGGGTCCATAAATTGTACTATTGGCCTTCCCATAAAGAAATAAATAATTTGAATTCCCATCATATTTTAACCCCATTCCGAAAGTAGCATCATCGTCTTCTGCAAGAAAAATACCCGAATTTTTGCCAGAAGACGCTATATTAGGAGCAATAATAACCTGACCTAAAGTATCATTTCCCACAACATGCAATTTTGCGGTTTCGTTTGGTTCGAAAATCCCTATGCCAAGATTCCCTGTTACAGGATTTAGATTCATTGATAAGTTTTCAAGGGTATCGATATCGGCAAAAAAGCGAAAACCATTTTGTGCCTTAAAATTCATCTGGTATGACCTCGATGGATAGAGACCATCCTTACCTGGACCTGTATTAAAGATAAATGAACCCGGTTTATTACCATCTCCGGAATATTTACCAAAAATATATGATTCATCAGCCAAAGCATCATTGTATAAACCAAAAACAACACTGTGATCACTCAATGCCTGATTTTCTTTTCCAATAGCTACACTTACATATCCTTCGGCACGACTATCTTCTCCCATAGCGATAGATTTAGTCCCTTGAGCTACATTATTTGCGCCTATAGCTACTGATGCATACCCTGATGAAACAGAACTTATACCTCCAGCGAGCGAAAATCCTCCTGTAGATTTATTATAAATCCCCATGGCAATACTTCCATAACCTATAGCCATATTCCTTTTACCAATAGATGTAGCATAATCGCCCGATGCTTCTGCATCAAATCCAAGGGCCATAGAAAATTTACCTGATGCAACTGAATTAGTACCAAAACTCATTGAACCAGTATTTGAACTTAAAGCTCCCAATCCAAAACTATATGCATAATCACCAGATGCAACAGTATTATCGGTAGGATTTTCTAAGGAGTCGATTCCGGTAGAACCAAAAGCAAAGCTATATTGTCCAGTTGCTTCCGATCCAGAACCTATTGCTATTGCATCATCATTTAAAGCATATGCCAGGTTACCAAAAGCATACGAATTAACTCCATCAGCAATTGCATTTTTACCAATGGCAGTTGAATAATTCCCTCTGGCGATAGAATTATAACCAAGTGCTTGCGACCAATCGCCAACAGCTTTGGATTCGAAACCGGTTGCTAACGAATTTTGTCCAACACTATCGGAGTGTTCTACCAAAACTCGTCCCACCAGAAAGGCTTCTTTATTTGGATACCAAAGCACCCTGGGTTCACTGGGATCAATAACCTCAGCAGAAGTTTCTCCCGAAATGTTGAAATAATTTTGTAACGGTCCTTTTGATGATGTTCTTCCACTTACAGCAAATCCCCCAATTTTCCCTTTTGCTGATTCATTTATGTATATCCTGGCACTATCAGGTGTAATATGAAAATAATCTTCTTCGGTAAATTTTGTAGATGTTCTGCCACTTACAGCAAAACCTCCGACTTTACCTTTGGCAGTTTGATCAACAAATACTTTTGCACCATCTGGAAAAACGGCAAATACCGGGTATCCGGCATTATCTTTTACTACAAAAAGTGTATCATCAACACCAAACGATGCATCGGCTTTAACTTCCAACTTGCTATTTACATTTGACACACCGATACCGACCCTTTTATTTTCGTCGGATAAATATAAGTTATCGCCATTTACCAACCAGATACCTTCGGCACTTAAATTTTTCCACTCTGTACCATCATAAAAATAGAAACTTTCTAATGTAGTATCAAAAACCAACAACCCTGTAGCGGGTGATGCAATGGCACTACGCTGTGTAGTAGTCATTCTGGGAACAAGCAATCCCTTGGTTAACGATTTTACATCCAACATTGCTGACGAATCTGCAACATAACTTTCATCATCGGTTACTGCAACATTCTGTGCAAAAATCGAGATATTCGTTAGTAAAATACTTATGAATAGTAACAATGCAACTATTTTAAAATGAAGTGATTTCATAATTATCAGTTTTTATTCATTTTCTATAATTTTTGCCCTTAACTCATCAAAAGCGATCATCAATGATTTATTTTGTTCTTCTAATTGCTCGATTTTTTCAACCTTTTCTATTAGGTTGTTATTTTCTGTTTCCAGTTTTTTAATTCGATTGTTTAGCTGTTCAATGTATATGTGGGCTATTTCTAATTCTTCGAGAATCTGCTCTCGCCTTTCAACCATATCATACCCATTTTCTTTAATTTCATTTTCTCCTAAAAGAGCTGGCAGATGCTTTTTCTCCCACATTTGTATAGCATGTTCTTCAATTGATATAACCTGGTATGATTTATCAAAAACATAATCAGCTGATTTTAAGGATTTGGTGCCATTTAAAGTACCTGTAATTTCTACATCACCGTTAAATGTCAGAGCATTTAAATCAAAATCGCCATATATTAATGGTGTAGGGGTATCGGTCACATCTATATATAATTTATTGCTTTCAGTACCTTGCCCTTTCATGCTGTAACCAATATAAATATTATTACTGCCAATTGCTCCACTTCCTGCAAAATAACCTAAACAAGTATTATTATTTCCTCTAACACTGTTTCCTGCGAGTGGTCCAATAAAAGTATTAAAACTTCCAGTAGTATCACTAGCCATATTATTACCAGAACCTGCCAAATAACCCAAATAGGTATTATATCGACCTTTTGTAAAATAAGCCGCATTATAACCAATATATACGTTGTTATCAGATGTTTGATTAGCCGGGTTTCCAGCTCCTACAAGGGTACCTATATATATATTCTTTGAACCAGTAGTTAGCTCATCTCCAGCTACTTGCCCTATAAGCACATTGTAAGAACCACTGGTTAACTCTCTTCCTGCTCCCACTCCAATAGCCATATTAAAAATTGCATCCGTTGCGTTTTTTCCTGCTCCCGAACCAATATACATATTTGTAGAACCACTGGTATTACTAGTACCTGCTTCATCACCAATAAACAAATTATTATTACCACTTAAATTACCTGATCCAGCTAATGTTCCTATAAACATATTATTTGATCCATTATCATTTAATTCTCCCGCTTTATAACCTATAAACATATTATTAGTTCCCGTTGTATTTGTTCTTCCTGCTTCGTAACCTAAAAAAGAATTAAAAGATCCTGTTGTATTTGAATATCCACACTGGAATCCTACAAAAATATTTCCTTGCCCTTGTGTAGATGAATATCCGGCTTCATTTCCAAGAAAAACATTCTTTGCCCCGGAAGAAATATTTAATCCTGCTCTTTCTCCAATCACAACATTATAATCTCCTGTAATCCCTCCATTTAATAAAATGCCTTGTCCGGCTTTATGTCCTATAAATACATTATCAATGGCATCATTAATATGTCTTCCTGCTTCTGCTCCAATTAATACATTTCTATGAGTAACGATTCCTGAAAAAGAAGCATCTCCCAAACCTGCTTTATTACCTAAAATTACATTGCTTTCCCCAGCAACATGAAAACGGCCTGCTTCCAGGCCAATAAAGACATTGTTATCCCCACCATCAGCATCACTTCCCGCGTCATTTCCTAAAATTACATTATTATCTCCGCTTGTATTGCTAAAACCTGCCTTATTCCCAATAAAAACATTCCTAATTCCATCATTATTATTATATCCACTTTCTTTTCCAATAAACAGATTTTCAAATCCCCCTTCATTTGAATAACCTGCTTTATACCCTATGAACGTACCATCATAACCGGTTGTGTTTTTAGCGCCGGCCTTATAACCAATAAAATTATTATAGGTCCCTGTTGTAGTACTAATCCCTGCAGAATCTCCAATAAAATAATTATCGGGAAAAAGATTGATCAGGCTTTTAGTTGAACCTGCTTTAGAAGAAGTTCTTCCACTCACTGCAAACCCACCTATGGATCCTTTGGCACCTTCATTAAATGTAACTCTGGTGCTATCCGCAGTTACATGCAGATATTTTTCTTCGGTAAATTTTGTCGATGTTCTGCCACTTACAGCAAAACCTCCGACTTTACCTTTGGCAGTTTGATCAACAAATACTTTTGCACCATCGGGAAAGACTGCAAATACCGGGTATCCGGCATTATCTTTAACTACAAATAATGTGTCATCAACACCGAATGATGCATCGGCTTTAACTTCCAACTTGCTATTTGCATTGGACACACCGATACCGACCCTTTTATTTTCGTCGGATAAATATAAGTTATCGCCATTTACCAGCCAGATACCTTCGGCACTTAAATTTTTCCACTCTGTACCATCATAAAAATAAAACCTTTCTAATGTTGTATCAAAAACCAACAAGCCTGTTGCAGGTGATATGATAGCATTACGCTGTGTTGAAGTCAATCTGGGGACAAGCAATCCCTTGGTTAACGATTTTACATCCAACATTGCTGACGAATCGGCAACATAGGTTTCATCATCGGTTACTGCAATGTTCTGAGCATTTCCAAAAAATGTTAACAAACTCAACAACATGGTTATGCTCACCAACTTAAGGTAGAAATATTTCATATTTTTGGGTTTTTAATGATTTATCTAGTCTTGTTCATTCATCTTTTAATAATTCATTTTTTCTTAGTATTAAGTTTTTTTATCATAATTAACCTGTTATTCCTTCTCATTTAAAAGCTCAATAATTTCATTCAGCTTCTCTTTCAATATTTCATTCTCTGATTTTAAATCTTCAATTTGATTTTGTTGTTCTTTAATTGCTTCAACTAAAATAGCTGTAATAGGAGCATATTGCATAGAATAATTATCTTCTCCTTTTTTTACTACTTCGGGAATAATTTTTTCTGCTTCCTGGGCAATAAATCCCATTTGTAATCCTTCTTCGAATTTATTTTCATCTTTCCATTTAAAATTAACACCTCTTAATGCAATCACTTTTGTAAGCGCATTTGATATGGTTTGCACATCGGTTTTTAAACGTAAATCGCTAGTACTGCCCCAGGCGCTGCTTCCAGAGGCAGTACCATTAACATAAAATGTATAATCATCAGTTGTTCTTCCGTTAATCGCCAGTCGTTGATTATCAAATTCACCATAAAGTAACGGAGGTTTCGTTCTGTCATTCGCTATTTCAAAACGATAATTTTCATCTGCAATACCTTCCCCTGCGTAAGATCCAATATAAATATTATGTCCTTCTGTAGCAATATTATTATATCCGGCACTTTTACCAATCATTATATTATTAGATGAAATCATATCCCGACCAGCAACATATCCGATAATAACATTATTATCTCCAAAATCATTTGTAGTAGCTGCTAATCCTCCTATTATAGTATTATAATATCCGGTACCATTTTCACCAGCAGCATTTCCAATGTAAGTATTGTACTGACCTGTTACATTGTTATATCCTGCATGATGTCCAATAAATACATTTCTTACAGGAGTTGTTGTATTATAACCGGCTTCATTACCGATAAATACATTCTCGTTACCTCCAGATATACTTGCACCGGTCATATACCCAGCTTTATTCCCAATAAATATATTATCATCACCATTTACAAGCGAATAACCTGCATTATAACCCAGAACAGAGTTTCTAAGACCAGCTTCAATATTAGGTGCCACATCATGACCAATGAAATAATTATCAGGAGTAATATTCAAAAAATTTGTAGTTTCACCTTTGGAGGAGGTTCTTCCACTCACAGCAAACCCTCCTACTTTACCCTTGGCCGGTTCATTTAAATATATCCTGGCACTATCGGGCGTGATATGAAAATAATCTTCTTCAGTAAATTTTGTCGATGTTCTTCCACTTACCGCAAAACCTCCTACTTTACCCTTGGTGGTTTGATCAACAAATACTTTTGCACCATCGGGAAAAACGGCAAATACCGGGTATCCGGCATTATCTTTTACTACAAATAGTGTATCATCAACGCCAAACGATGCATCGGCCTTAACTTCCAATTTACTATTTGCATTTGACACACCGATACCCACTCTTTTATTTTCGTCGGATAAATACAAATTATCACCATTTACTAACCATATTCCTTCTGCACTTATATTTTTCCATTCCGCACCGTTATAAAAATAAAATCTTTCTAGATCGGTATCATAAACCAATAATCCTGTAGCGGGCAGAGTTATTGAAGTTCTTTGAGCGGAGGTAACTCTTGGAACCAGCAGGCCTTTTGTAACAGACTTTACATCCAACATTGCTGACGAATCTGCAACATAGCTTTCGTCATCGGTAACAGCAATGTTCTGACTATTACCAGAAAATGTTAATAAACTAAATATTAAGCTAATATAGATTAACTTTAGGTAGAAATGTTTCATATTTTTGGGTTTTAAATTATTAATCCATGTCATTATTTTTGAATCTGATTATTTAATTCCTTGTATTTCATCTTTTAATAAATGGTTTTCCTCTTTAAGGTCTTTTATTTCATCATTTAACTGTTCAATGTAAATGTGTGCTTTTTCTAACGCCAGGAGGACCTGTGCTTTGCGCTCAGCAATGTCGTACCCACCTGCTATTTCAGTTTCATCATCAGTAATGGCTATATTTTGAGCATTAATTTCAATGATTGAAGTTTTAATAAAAATACAAATTGAAAAAATGAAGTAAATTTTTTTCATCATTGATTATTTATTCAATTAATAAAAGAAGATTCATCATTAAATAATCACAAAATACAAGTTCGTACTTTATTTGTTTGTTGTCAAATTTTTATTGACGAAGTTTACTTTTTTATTGATGAATTAACCAAAGATTTAATAATCCTATTATTAAATAAAAAATTTACACCAACTTAAAACAAGTAGTGTAAATTCATTTAAAAAATTATTATTCAACCAATTACTAATCAAAGCAAATAAGTTAATAATCATTGATTAGTTTTTCAATTTCTTATATCAAATTCATTAACATCCGGTTTTCATCCTATTCCCTGCAAATTATTAATTCTTAATTCTTAATTAATTACACTCAGATTGTCCGTAAAATAAAAATAAGCAGAATAGTAATGATTTTCTCATGGCAATTGGTTTTAGGTTAATATGCTAAATGTCATTAAAAATTAAAGAAATTTGAATCATAAAAAAATGCTTACCGTGATAATAGTAAGCATTTTTTTGAAAACAAACAATAAAATTTTTATTTACAGGATTGTTTTAATTGATAATTAATCCTTTAGAATAATAACTATGGATTCATTTCTTCAAGCATATTTTCAATTTTTAACAATCGATCTTTCAATGATAATATTTCTTGTTCTTGTTTTTCAATGGTCTTTTGTTGCTCTTTAATTGCTTCAATAAGTACTGCATTTAATTTGTCATAGGCTACCGCTTTAAAACCTTCATCATCTTCAAAAACCAGTTCTGGCAATACTTTTTCAACTTCTTGTGCAATAACTCCAATCTGGCCTTTACTACTCAACTGTTTATCAGGAAATTCATTAACTTTCCATAGAAAAGAAACACCATTTAATTGCTTAATTTTTTTCAAAGGAGTATCAATATTTCTGATATCCTTTTTCAATCGTATATCAGATCCGCTTGACCAGCTACCGGGAGTATAACCTCCTTTATAAGCATAAAGACTATAATTTAAAGATGTACCTCCATTTACTCTCAATCCATAAAACTGACTGGCTGGCGATCCTATACCAACAGTTGCGTTTATTCTTAAATCATCCTGGTCGAATTTGCCATAAATTAATGCAGTAGTACTATCAGCATCAGAGTTTTCAATTACAAGCCGGTTACTTATATCTTCAATATTTTTCCCGGCTTCGTATCCAATAAATATATTTCCTGAACCATCTGTAATATTACGCCCGGTATTATATCCCAAAAACGTATTATTCGCTCCGGCATAATTTAAATAACCCGAATTAAAACCAAGCATTACATTATAGCTACCTGTTGTGGTTTTTGAACCGGATGCCTGCCCGATATAAGTATTTCTTACACCCTGATTTTCATCAGGAAAACCATAACCTGCACCCTGACCTACAAAGGTGTTATTTCCTCCAGTGGCAATTCTTCCTGCCGAAGTTCCAATAAAAGTATTATTAAAACCAGATGCATTTTCTCCGGACATTGAACCTAACACCGTATTACTGGCGCCGGATAATTCATAACCGCTTCTGTAACCCACATAGGTATTCTGAAAAGTATATTGATTTACATAACCACTTTCAGTTCCAATAAAAACATTATTCCCACCAGTAACATTTGAATAACCACTTCGGAATCCTAAAAATAAATTATTACTTCCTGATGATGTGGTGAACCCTGCTTCATAACCAATCATAGAATTGTATTTTCCTTCACTAATTTGATCACCGGTTTTGTGTCCAATCAGATAGTTTTGTTTATTAAGATTTAAAAAACTTTCAGAAACACCGCTTTGAATATTGGAGATACCGAAACCACCAACTGAGTCTTTTACAAAAATTCTTGTACTATCGGGAGCAACTTGTAAATAATTGTTTAATAATCCTTTTGTAGAAGTTCGGCCACTAACAGCAAAGCCTCCAATTTTCCCTTTTGACTGGTCATCGTTTACAAAAATTCTGGTACTGTCTGTTGTAACTTTTAACAAATCATATCCGATGTTTTTTGTCGATGTACGGCCACTAACAGCAAAACCACCAACTTTTCCTTTTACACTACCTTCATTTACATAAATTCTGGTACTATCAGCGTTAACAGTTAATAAATTAACTCCCGGGGCTTTGGTAGAGGTACGTCCGCTAACAGCAAAACCACCGACTTTTCCTTTCGAACCACTATTGGTAACTACTTCGGCGCCATCAGGGTATACAATAAAAACAGGGTTCCCTTCATAATCCCTGACTACAAATAAGGTATCTGTAGAGGGTAAATACTCAACATTGTTACCTAATCTTGCTGCTGAATTTGCATTTAAAGCATACGGTACGGATAATAATTGAAAAGTTCCTAATTCTGTAAAAGCAGATCCTCCATTCTCATCTAATTCAAGTTTTAAATAGGTTTGTCCCAACGACCAATTGATTGAAGAAAAATCGCCACCAACTGCTTCTCCACCACCAACTTTCACAGCAAACTGCCCGTAAGCATTCGTTGTAACAGTATGAATCTCTGAATAAGCAATGTTCCCATCGGGATTATCTTCGATAATAGAGATTTGTAAACTAACATTGGATTCTTTAATTAACTCCCCTGATGAATTACGCAATACACCCTGGTAGTTAAATATTTCAGGCACCTGACCATAAATCAAGATACTATTTATAAAAAATAGAAACAGAAGTAAAGTAAATTTCTTCATAATAATTTTGGATTTAGTAAGATTAAATTGGTAAAAGCACAATGTTTTTGCTATTAATTTAACCTTTAGAACAAATCAGCGTGAAGATCGTTCAATAAGAACAGTAGAGATTTTTTGTTCAGCCAGCATTAAATCGGCCAGAACAATAGCAGTTACGGCTTCTACAACCACAGGTACTCTTAAAGCAATACATGCATCGTGGCGGCCTTTAACTTCTAAATTTTCAGTTTTACCCGATTTTAAATTGATGGTATTTTGTGATTTTGATATGCTAGATGTTGGTTTTACGGCGACCCTGAAATGCAAGGGATTTCCATTGGTAATACCACCATTTATACCTCCTGCAAAATTGGTGGCCGTTTTACCGGATGTATCAAGCAATTCATCGTTATGCTCGCTTCCAAACATTTTAGCCGCTTGAAACCCGGATCCAAATTCAATGCCTTTTATAGCGGGAATGGAGAATACCATATGGCTAATTAAAGATTCTACAGCATTAAAAAATGGCTCGCCTAATCCAACAGGAACCTGTTCTGCTTTACATTCAACAATACCTCCTATGGAATCGTTATTCTCCAAAGCATTTTCAATTGCTTTGTTGATATCTGAATCACCACCTGCCTCGATTAAATTAGCTGATATATTTACCGGATGAATTAATTTTTTTGCAATAACTCCCGCTGCAACCAATCCGAGTGTTAAGCGGCCTGAAAAATGCCCGCCACCGCGAAAATCATTAAAGCCACCAAACTTAAATTTTGCAGTAAAATCGGCATGCCCGGGACGCGGAAAATTCTGTAGCTGCTGATAATCCTCCGATTTAGTATTTTTATTCTGAAAAGCGATTAAAATAGGCGCTCCGGTAGTTGTGTCGTTAAAAACACCGGATAAAATTTCCGGTTTATCGTCTTCTATCCTTGGTGTTGTGCCTTTGGCTCCACTCTTACGGCGTAATAAATCGTTAGTAAAATCATCTTCAGTTAATCGTAATCCTGCAGGGCAACCGTCAATTAATATACCTACTTGTTTTCCATGCGATTCGCCATAAATACTTAACCGAAATATATTACCAAATGTATTCATCTTTTTACGAGTTTTGGGGAGATGAAATTACAGAATATTCTGCGATGTACAAAATTTATTTAAAATGCACTAAATTATTATTCTTTCGGCCTGATCCAAATTGTTTAAATTGAATTTGAGAACCGCCAAATCCGGAAATTCATATGCCGCTGTAAACATCCATGTTCGACCTGATTTTTCTTTCCAATCACCCATTATTCTTGACGATTCATGAATATGTCCATGTAAAGTTAATAAAGGCTGCTTTTGCTCAACAAATCTTTGTATGGCTATACTTCCAACATGCAAATCAAGAGGCACATGATCAACTTTCTGTCCGTCGAGTGCGGCTCTGTCCAAATTGGTTTGATATGGAGGTGAATGGAATAAGAAAACTGCTCTGTCAAGTCTATCTTCGCCAGTTAAATCTTTTAAATCGCCCTGAATAGTAGTATATTCCAAATCGATATTTTCTTTAACTGATCGTTTTCCCTCGGTAGGATGAATACATCCGGGATCAACATAACGCGACACATCGTATCGTTCCCAGTCTTTAAATATAAATGGTGTTGGCGGAATATTAGAATATCCGTAAACAGTAAACGATTCAAATGAAACTTTTTTATTATGCATATAATACCAAAGCTGTTTTTCCTCTCCTTCTAAAATTTTTGGTTCTTCAATTTTTGGATCATCATTTCCAAGAATTAAAAATACTTTTGGGTAATTTTCGTTTAACTCCAGTTTTAATTTTTCAAATTCAGGAATTAAATAATCATAAACAAAATCATCAAAATCATGCTCAATCCGTGGATAAAAATTGGGAAATATATCACCTCCGATAAATAAAACATCAGGCTGGCCGGTTTTTATTATATTAAACAATTTAGAATACCTATCCAGCTTACCATGCAAATCGGACACAAAAAAGCAATTCATATATTTATCGTTTTTTTAAAAGCCTTGCAGAATTATACATACTGCCAATCATAACAGCAAAACTTGTTTGTTTTTCAATATCAGAATCAGTAATAAAATGCAGGTCAATTAGTCCGTTTTCTATGCTAAATCCGGTTTTTTGCCGGTTAAAATCTTCTAAAGCATAACTCCATCCTTCGATCCAGGCTTTAAAAGTATTTTTCTGCTCCTGAGTTCCTGTAAAGTGAACCAACAGGTCAATATCGCTGGCTGGCCCTGCAGTGGCTTCTTTTACACTTCCAATAATATAAATAGCCTGTATTCCAAAGTGCTCCAAATTTGTTTTTTCTGTTATTTTCTTTGCCATCCTGTAACGCCATTTCCAATGTTCGTCACTCGTATTTTTCAGATAGTCTTTTTCATCTTCAGTTGGTGTTTCTGTTTTTAAAAGCTCTACGGTTTTTTCAAGCTGGCAGGAAAAGATAAAATGACTTATACGATCGGCAATGATATTTAACAGTTTCTGCTCTTCTGGTAAAAAACATTCGCCCTGAAATGGAATATCGGTATAAAAAACAGTGATCTTCCCAACAATATTATCATCAACCACCAACTCGGATGATTGATTCCATTCTGTAACCGGTTCTGTATCCAAAGCATATTCTTTATCATTAAATTCAATCTTTGCGTGGCATTTATTCGGAAACTGCCATCCTTGCGGTATGATTTTAAGTATTTTATAAAAATTATTATCAAAGGTAGACGAACGATCAGATAATATTTGCTCAATATTATAGATACATTGAAGTTCTTTAGCTCTCTCTTGTAACGATTTAATTGAATCCATATCCAAAACTAAAATAAAAAAGGAAATTAAAGAATTATTTGCAATGTTCAAAATCAACTTAATATTAATATATCATTTCACTACTGTCCGGTTAAAGTTTTAATGTCGTACCTACGGCACTTTGTCCATTCATTTGTAGTATTTTTACCATAATTACGTCGCTCTGCGACTTTTTAGTCTCGTAAGGGATGATATTTTGGTAAAAATCAGCTTACCATTAATTGTAAGCCCTGTAGGCTTGCCTGCCGAATGGTATGGCTTGCCTGCATGCCATTCAGTTTACATGCCTGAGATTTAACGTAGGCATGCACGCAAACCGTAGGCAGGGGCGACATTAAGTAAATTTCAACTATATTAAGTTTTCCAGTCGTTTCTTTTAATTTTAAGCGGACACCAATGATATCATTTTAAGCATACTCACTTAATTCGAGCCAACGGTCCGATTTGTGATCAAGCAATTGAATAATTTCTCCCACACGGTTTGATTTTTCAATTAAATCATCACTTTTTAACTTACCGCTACTAATTTCTTTTTCAAGTTCCTGTTTTTCGGATTCTAATTGCTCGATTTCTTTTTCCAATTGTTCAAACTCCCGTTTTTCTTTAAAAGAAAGTTTGGTTTTTGTTCCGTTAGGCTTGCCAACAGGCTTTTTTTCTTTTTTTGGTATCGGTTGTATATCCCCTCTTCTTTCTTTTTCAGCCTTAGCCAACCACGCTCTAAATTGTGAGTAATTTCCGGGAAAATCTTTAACACTTCCGTTACCTTTAAAAACAAACAAATGATCAACAACCTGATCCATAAAATAACGGTCGTGCGAAACAATAATAACGCAGCCATCGAAAGTGGATAAATATTCTTCGAGCACAGCAAGTGTCATGATGTCTAAATCATTGGTCGGCTCATCAAGAATCAAAAAATTTGGTTTTTGCATTAAAACTGTTACCAGGTATAATCTACGCTTTTCGCCTCCACTAAGTTTGTAAACCGGCGTATAATGCATATCATAAGGGAAAAGGAAAAAGTTAAGAAACTCTTTAACACTCATTTGTTTACCGTTGCCAAGAGTTACTACTTCGGCGATTTCCTGCACGATATCAATTACACGTTGGTTTTCGTTATATTTAATTCCTTCCTGCCGGTAATAACCAAAAACTACTGTTTTTCCAATTTCAAGGTGTCCTGAATCGGCAGGAATATTTCCGGTAATGAGATTTAAAAAAGTCGATTTTCCAGTTCCGTTGTCGCCAACAATTCCAATTTTTTCGCCTCGATTAAAATTGTAACTGAAATTTTTCAGAATGGTAAGATCATCAAAACTTTTATTCAGGTTTTTTACATTCACAATCTTCTTTCCCATTCGCGATGATTGCACATTAATTTGCATTTCATCTTCGTTACGGTTATTGCCAGCAACATCTTTCAGCTCATAATAATTATCGATCCGGTATTTTGCTTTATGGCTTCTAGCTTTAGGCATGCGCCGCATCCAGTCTTCTTCTTTTCGCAATAAATTTTTTGCCTTTTCTACCTGAGATTCTTCAGCTTTAAGACGTTCATCCCGCTTTTTTAAAAAATAGGTATAATTCCCCTTATATTGAAATATTTTTGAGTTATCCATTTCAATAATCTCGTTACAAACCCGGTCGAGAAAGTAACGATCATGGGTAACCATTAAGAGTGTTGATCGGCTATTTTTTAAATAATTTTCCAGCCATTCGATCATATCTAAATCAAGATGGTTGGTTGGCTCATCGAGTAGAAGCAAATCAGGTTCTTCTATCAAAACTTTTGCCAGAGCTACTCTTTTTCTTTCACCCCCCGAAAAATTTTCTATTAATTGATCATACCTGTCTATTTTTAATTTGGAAAGAATTTGCTTTACTTTTACATCATAACCCCATGCTTGCAGGCGATCCATTTTCTCTGTAGCCTGGGTGAGCAATTCATCCGACTTGGTTTCAATAGCTGTATTATATTCAATAATGGCCTTTTTAATTTCCTGCGACGATTGAAATACCTCATCTATTATTGTGTTTTTAAGATTTAATGGTGGATTTTGCTCTAAAAAGCCAATCTTTAAATCGCGCCGAAAAGTTATCTTTCCCTCATCCGGACTATCTTTTCCTGCAATAATATTTAATAAAGTAGATTTTCCTGTTCCATTTTTAGCAACCAATGCTACTTTTTGGTCTTTATCAATACCAAAAGTAATACCTTCGAAAAGAAGAAGATCGCCAAAAGACTTTTTTAAATGCTCAACCTGTAGATAACTTATCATATATATTTTGTAATTTCGTTTACAAATGAAATCAATTCATCAATTTATAAAAAAAAATTAAACGAATATTTTTGAAATATTTAATTTAAGTATTAATTTTCAATTAAAATAGACTGAATGAAAAATATTCTTCGATATACCTTTTCCTTTTTTTTCACATTTTTTTTAATCATTGACATCGTTTACTGTAATTATCCTACAAGAAATGACACGATTACATTAAAAAAGGATATTGAGTTAATTAATCAAGATCTTAATATTATAAAAAATAATTTAGATTATGAGTCGGATACATTTCTGAATTTAACCAGGGAAACGCTGGCATATGCTAAAGAAATTAAATATAATAACGGTATTAAAAGAAGTTATTTATACCTGGCACAGACTTACAGAGCCAGGAATAATTACGATAGCGCTATTTATTACTACAACAAAGGATTAAATCTACCTTTCGATGATCTTAATTTAAAAGTTCAGTTTTTTCGTGATTTAGCCAACACTTATCGTACTATAGGCGATTATAGTACTGCATTAGAAATAAACCTCAATCTTAAAGAATTAGTTGAGCGTGAAAAATCTACAGAATCATATTATTTTACCTATAATTTATTAGCATTAAGTTATCAGACCTTAATGGAGTATGAATTAGCCGAAAAATTTTATAAAAAATCGATAGAACTGGCATTAAAGGACAGTAGTGAAGCTTATGCAGGAATTGTATTAGCAAACATGGGGAAATTATACTATGATCAAAATAAATTGGATACAGCCCTTAATTATTATGAAAAAGGAGTGAAAATTGAAGAAAAGTACCAACTATATGCGAATGCAGGAAATTCTTACAATACTATCGCAAATATTTATTTAAAAATGGATCAATTAGATTCTGCAAGGTATTTCTTATTTAAGGCATTTGATTATAATAATAAAGCAGACAACAGAATAGGACTCGTTAAAACACTTTTGGGTGTATCAAATTATTATTTCCAAATCAACGATCTCGAAAATGCCATATTACATATTGAAAGAGCCATTAATTATGCATCTGAATTAAAACTAAGCAGCGTATTAAGCGAAACACTATTTTTAAAATCAAAAATCAACGCAAAACAAAAAAACTACCAACAGGCTTATGCTAATTTAGATGAATTTTTTGAGCTCTACAAAAGCATTTATGATGTAAAAAAAATAAATAAAGCCAAAGCTCTTGAGCATAGAATTATTCAACAAGAAAAAGAAAAAGAATTGGTTGAGTTAGAGCTAAAGAAACAACAAACAATTAACCGTTTACTTTTTATTATTGGTGGTTTGCTTTTAACGTTAGTAATAGTAGCACTTTTTTTTATTATTCATTATAAAAGAAGCAACAGGACATTATCAAAAGCAAAAGAGAAGGCTGAAGAATCGGATAAACTAAAAAGTCAGTTTTTAAAAACCATATCGCATGAAATAAGAACACCTCTTAATGGAATAGTCGGTTTTTCTGAAATTATTACAAGCGAAAAAGTTACCCAAAAAGAAAGGATAGAAATAGACCAAATCATCCAAAAAAACAGTAACGAACTCATATCAACCATTGAAAATATTGTAGATTTGGCACATTTAACAACAAACCAATTCCGTTTAAATATTGTGAAAATTGAACTGTCAGCTTTTTTTAGCAATTTAATATCAAAAATAAAAAGTGATTACTATTTTCCTGATACAAAAACAATTAAGATTAATATATTTAATAAAACGAAATTAGACATATGCACTGATAAGTATATCCTTCAAAAGATGATATCTGAGTTGCTTAAAAATGCAATTTTATACACCGAAAAAGGGGAAATAAATATTGGTTATGAAAAGCATAATTCTGATCTGAAAATTTTTGTGCAGGATACAGGCCCCGGTATTCCAAAAGAAAAACTTGATAACTTTTTCACTCCTTTTCACAGGGGAAGCGAACATATTAATAATAAAATAAGTGGAAGTGGGATTGGATTGTCGTTAGTTTATAACTTTTCAAAGCTTATTGGCGCCAATTTAATTGTTGATTCAAAAAAAGGCAGGGGAAGCAACTTTGATATTATATTACCGTTAAAAACAAATAACAAATTATTACAACACGACTAAACCAATCTTAATTATATTTGTCTTTAAGCTATAATTATTTAATATGCGATTATTTAATTTCTTATACATCCAGGTAATTGTTTTATTTATTTTTTTGCTGTTGATTCCGGAAAACCTAAATTCTAATAATAATAGTAATCGAGATACTTTTCAGAACGCAAAAAATATTGAACTGATCAATAAAAAAATTGAAATACTGCGAAAAAATATTGGTAATACTACCGATAGTATTAAAGACATTATTATACAAAATATAGATTTGTCGCTAAGCGAGCGCTATGATTTTGGTTTAGCCTGGAATTATTTTCTATTGGGGCGTTTTCATCAGATAAAACAAGAAAATGATAGTGCAATATTTTATTACAAAAAAGCCTGGCCACTTACAAAATCGAATATTGAATTAGAATTAGCCAGTGCAGTTTCTACCGGATTGGCGAATATTTACTGGGAAACCGGGAATTATAGCTCAGGGCTTGAATTTTCACTCGAAGCAGAACAGTTTTTCGAAAAACATAATGCAATGGATAATAAATTTGCTTTATTAAATTTAATTGCATTAATCCATGAAAGTTTATTTGAATATGAAACTGCTCTTACCTATTTTAATAAAGCCCAGAAAATTGCAGGAGAAACAGGAAGGGAAGATTTTGTAGGGATTATTTTTTCTAATATGGGGCGGCTGCATTATAAGCAAAAAAGATATTCGAAGGCGTTAGCATCTTTAAGAAAAGGAGTCCGTCTCGAAGAAAAACACCATCATTATGTCGGTGCAGGGAGATCGCACACCATGCTTGCCAATATATTTCTGGAGTTGAATGAATGCGACTCGGCATTTAAATACCTGAAAAAAGCTCAAAATCACAATATTAATGCTAATGATATGGTTGGTCTAGCAAGAACTCATTTAGCATATGGCGAATATTATTATATTCAAAATCAATTCAGTACATCAGTAGAATCTCTGTTCAAAGCTGTTGACCTTGCAAAAAAGTTAAATTTAAGTAATGAACTAATAAAATCTTATCATTTACTAGCCAAAAATTACGAACAAACAGGCAACTTTAAGCAATCAATTACGAATTATAAAAAGTACTTTGAACTTTACCAGGAAGTCTACAATGTTGAAAAAATAAACCGATTAAACTCACTTGAGCACAAATTAAGATTACAAACAAAAGAAAACGAAATAAACAGATTAAAAATTAAAGAAGAAGAACAAACCATTAAATATCTTAATATAATAATGGTAGCCGGAATATTGTTTAGCTTACTATTATTAATTTTTATTATTTATTACCGCAAAAATAATAAGTTATTAAAACAAAAAAACCGGGAGATAAATAATCAAAAAGCTAATCTCGAAGAATTAAATAAAAAACTGATATTAGCTGAAACTGATGCAGGAAAAGCAGACGAAATTAAAACCAGGTTTTTAAATAACCTGTCGCATGAAATAAGAACACCTTTAAATGGTATTGTTGGTTTCTCTTCACTTATTGCCGAATCGAAACTTTCTGATGAAAAGAAACCCGAAATATGGAATATGATTCGTAAAAACAGCGAAGACCTGATAGGAACTATTGAAGGATTATTAGATTTATCAATGGCAGCATCAGATAGTATTGAAATAAAGAATACTGAATTTAATATTTACGACTATTTATATCAAATCCATTTTGAAATAATAAATCGTTACAAGACTCAGCTTAAAAAAATAGATTTTAATTATATCGCTGATAGTAAATTAAAAGATCAATTGATTAATACAGATAAAGAACTGCTCAAAAAAATTATTATGCTTGTTATTGACAATGCTTTTAAATTTACCCGTAAAGGGAGTGTTGAATTGGGTATTAAAAAAGATAATGGCACATTACAAATTTTTGCTTCTGATACAGGAATTGGAATACTAGAAGAAAAACCAGGAGAAATATTCTCCCAGTTTGTAAAAGGTAAGAATTTACCCAATAATTCAGAAGGATTAGGCATTGGATTAACCATTGCAAAGCAGTTTGTTGAACTATTGGGTGGAAAAATATGGTATGAAACGGAAATTAATCGCAGTAGCACTTTTTATATTTCACTTCCGTTAAATCAAGATCAATAAAATTGATTTTACTATTTTTGGGCAAAATCATTCATTTTAATCATGACAAAAAAAGAACGTTTCAAAAATATTATTGAATATTTCCAGAAAGAAAAACCTGTAGCAGAAACTGAATTACAATACGGAACTCCTTTTGAACTGCTGGTTGCCGTTATTTTAAGTGCTCAATGCACCGATAAAAGAGTAAATATGATTACTCCTGCCCTTTTGGAACGATTCCCAACAGCATATGAAATGTCCCAAGCATCGATTGAGGAAATTTATGATTACATTAAAAGTTGTTCTTATCCAAACAATAAAGCAAAACACCTGGCAGGCATGTCGAAAATGTTGGTTGAGGATTTTAACGAAATTGTTCCCGACGATGTAAAAGAGCTTCAAAAACTTCCTGGCGTAGGCCGCAAAACAGCTAATGTTATTGCATCAGTAGTTTATCAGAAGCCTGCGCTAGCCGTTGACACACATGTACACCGTGTTTCGAAACGGATTGGTTTAACCACCAACGCAAAAACACCATTAGAAACCGAAAAACAATTAATAAAGTACATTCCCGAAGAATTAATTCCAATTGCTCACCACTGGTTAATTTTACACGGGCGTTATGTATGTATTGCCCGAAAACCAAAATGTGAAAGCTGTGGGATAACCGCTTATTGCAAATATTTTACCGGAAAATGATTTCAGGTTTCAAACTCGCCTGCCGGACGAGCAGGTTTCAGGTTTCAGATTTCAGATTTCAAACTCGCCTGCCGGACGAGCAGGTTTCAGGTTTACCTGCCGAAGGCATGGTTTCAAGTCCCGAAAAACA
>JAWLEM010000003.1:12244-39788 GCA_041686115.1 Bacteroidales bacterium | reverse complement strand
GTGCAACAAGGAGTTAATGTAAAATTATCAAAATATTAACAGCATGGAATACTGTAAAAATTGCGGTGTAGAACTTGAAGAACATATGAAGGTTTGCCCATTGTGTAATGAGAGTGCGCAGGATACAGGCAAACCTGAAGTAGCGGGTTCTAAAACAGAAGCCGGCATAACTGAAATGTATCCGAAATTTGACCGTTTAACCCATAAACAGCAGCATAAATTTTTCTGGGAATTGTCTGGTTTAATTCTCATTGCTGAGATTATGATTACGGCTTTGATCGATTTTATCATTAATAAAAGCATAACCTGGTCAAAGTACAGTATAACAGTTTCTTTAGTGATGCTTGTGAATATCACATTATTTACATTTTTATGGCAACGGAAATTACTTTTAATTCTTTTAAGTTTTTTATCTACTTCTGTTCTGCTTATTCTGCTCGATTTGTATAATCAGAATATAGGATGGGGCATACAACTTGGTATTCCATTGCTTTTTTCGTTCTATTTTTGGGTTATTTTGTTAATGATGGTTACAAAATATACAAAACAGCGAGGGCTAAATATCCTGGCATACTATTTTTTAGCGGTTGGTTTTTTTACACTTTGTGTCGATGGCATCATTTCATTATACAAAACGGATGTTTTACACGTACAATGGAGTATAATTGTAATTGTTTGTGCCGTACCTATTTCAGCTATACTGATGTATATTCATTACAGACTAAATAAAGGAATTTATCTTAAAAGATTTTTTCATATTTAAAACAATACCAACTAAAAATTAAAAAGGGGAACAATAATCTCTTTCCACGAATCATAATGCAATACGTAGTAATAAAAAAAACCGCCAATCCACCCATGAAAAAGGCCTAAAGGGTATAAATTCCTGTATTTAAGAAAAATTAGCGAATAATAAATGGCTAAAATAAAGGTAAGGATCATTAAGATTAAAGATGGAAAATGAACCGCCGAAAACATCACTGAAGTGATTAAAATATAAATTATTTCATGATTTTTATTGGATGACCAATCTATTAAGTTGCCCAAAATCAAACTCATCATCATAAATTGCTGAATTAATCCCCAAACAGGGTATAACAAAAGCACAAAAAAAAGATGCATGTTAAAGAGTTGGTAATGATTATAAAGTGCATTGATGGCAAAAATACTGATACAGATCAGGGCAAATAATCCTGCCATTTTAAATGCCGGATAAAAATGGGTTTTGGTAAAACCCCAGTATTTTAATATATTTTTATTTCTTGATGTGCGATAACCGATATAAAGTCCCCAAAACAAAATACTTGCGCCTATAAATACAGGCTGTAAATTAAAAACATTTACGAATAAAAACTTAAAGATTCCGGTTATAATAACAGCTCCAATTTCAAACCACCGTATTTTATTGTTTTGTTTCATCATGAAAAATAAATGTACAGCTTTTTATCGTTTATAACTTCATAATGATTTTTTATACCGGGATTTTTATACTTGTTAATATTATGGTATAAATAAAAGACCATGCAATTTGCCCTAAAAAAAGGTAAAAATAACTGCTTTTTTGATGGCCATAATATTTCGTATTCAGAAATACCCCAATTGGAATGGATAAAAGAACAGGCGTTAAAATAACAATTCCGGGCAGCCCATATTTTTTCTTAATGGTTACCAGCCGCCGGTTTCGTTTGGTAAAAGTTTTGCGTGGTTTTTTTTTGCAACGCCATTTTTTGGGCCAGTAAGCATCAAACAATTTAAGGGCCCCTCTGGAAAGCAATGTAAATGCAGCCAGGCCTATAAATCCCCCAATGTTTGTGTATAAAATAGTTTCGAAAAAGGACATTCGGAATATATAGACTGCTATTGGAAAAGTGGCAGCAAACTTCCAGGTGGCAGAAACAATAACAATAAGCTCTTTCATTGCGTATTATTTATATATTTTTTGAATTAGTAACAAATTTACCATTTTTTTACCAATTGAATTTCATATATTTGCATCTACATATTTAGATATTATTTTATTATGGAATTTAAAAAATTAGAAATACAAGAAGAGTCGAACTGGTTTAAACGGTTCATTAAATCACCACATACAAAAAAATCAATTTTATTTACCATTATTGGTGCAGGAGTAGGTTTTCTCTATTTTTATCTTACACAAGGGAAAGATATGAATATAATAGAAACCGGCGACATTGTCAAAAGCATGTTAGTTGGCGGTTTTTTTGGTTTTTTTATTACCAATAGCCCGTGTGCCAGGAATAGGTGTTAGCAAATAACAATATTCTAAACGCTCTTAGAATTGAATATTGGAAATCAATTTGAATATATGGTCGTATAGCGGAAAAATAGAAATAAATAATTCAACAATTTAACTTACCATTTTCGACAATTTAACTTATCTGCCACAAACTGTTTGAGCCAGGTTGTGGGAAGGATTATTAATTCAATTGATGTTTCCAAAACTGAAATTAGGGTTTATAAAATTAAATAGAATATAATAGTCAAAGTAAATTTCTTAACATAAAATTGTGCCGTTATCGGACTAAAGCCCGACAACTAATTTTATGTTAAATAGGCTTTGCAAGCCTATTACGAAATTTACTTAAAATGTCCTATAATTAATATTATGTTAAATAGAAACATTTAAAGAAAAGGAAGATATTTAGAAAATACCTCCCTTTTTTTATGATATTATTTTATTCTTGCTCCATTTTAGAAGAAATCTCTTCGTATTTTTCTTCCATTTTTAAACGATAATAAAGTGTTCTTAAAGTTGATACAATTCCTTTGTCATCTGGATTTAACTCGTGAGCTTTTTCAATAAATGGTAAAGCCTCTTTAAATTTATCATCAGCTTTTTCCTTGGCAACCATATATTTTTTATTATCAGTTTGGTTATTCGCTTCATCAGTAAGCGCCACACCTTCGTTAAAATAAAGCACGCCTAAATTATAGTATGCTTCAAAAAAATCAGGATCAATTTCAATCGCCTTCTTATATTTTTCTTTTGCTTTTTCTTTGTCACCCATTTTGTCATATAAATGTGCTTCGGCTGAATAAAACTGAGGATTTGTAGGATCGCCTTCTCTTGCTAGTCTTAAATACTTAAAAGCTTCTTCGGTATCTTCTGCTTCTAGTAAATAATAGTTAATAATTGAACCTAATAATGGCTGATTTCCTGGATATTCTTCAAAACCTTCTTTTAATGTTTCCAAATATTTATCATCTTCGCCCATACTTTTATAGCAATCGGCTAATAATGAGTAGGTATCGCCTTCGCCATAACCATATTTAATGGCTTCCTTATAATACTTCACAGCATTATCATAATCTTCAACTCGTTGTGCTGTTATCGCAGTGTTAAAAATAATGGCTGTGTCAATTTCTCCTTCAAATATTGGCATTTCCTTAATTTCCAAAGATTTTTCGAAATATTTATAAGCACTTTCATAATCCTGCGCCTGGTATGCTTCAACAGCTTTTGTAACAACCTGGCCAGATAATGTTACTAACGTTAAGTCAATTGGCCCCTGGTATGTTTTACCACCTTCCATATTATATGCTTTTTTAAAATTATCAAAAGCATCGAATAATGGATATTCGGTAATTTGATTAAATTCAGGGTTATCGCTTTCAGCAATAGCCAAATAAGTTTGACCCTTTACATAATAGGTTTTTGCCCAGTCTTTGGTATCCTCGGCTTTTTCAGCTGCATTTAGCCCTTTAATTGCGGTATCAAGCTTCACTCCTTCTTCTGCCCATTGTTGAGCATTAGACACAAGTGTTTTGCTGCCACCACAACTACTTGCTATAACTGCAATTGCTGAGACTAATAAAATTGGATAAAGTTTTCTAAGACGTTTCATTGCTTTCATGTTTTGTTATTAAATTTTGCTCAAAAATAAAATAAATATGCTTGATGTCAAATTTTCACGGTTCTTTTTCATCTATTCTTTAACATCTTCAAACGAATCTTGTGAATTATTATTGCTATTTTCCTGATTGTTGGTTTCATCCACAACATCCTCTATAATCTCATCTTCTTCTTTTTCTACCTGGGTTACTGCGGCAATCATATCATTGTTTCTAAGATTAATTAATTTAACCCCTTGTGTCGCCCTTCCGGTAACTCTTATATCTTTAACAGCCACCCGAATCGTAATCCCCGAACGATTGATAATCATCAAATCAATATCGTCGTTTACTCCTTTAATGGCTACCATTTTGCCGGTTTTTTCGGTTATATTAAGCGTTTTAACGCCTTTTCCACCCCGGTTGGTAATTCTGTAATCTTCTAAACTGGATCTTTTGCCAAAACCTCTTTCAGAAACAACTAAAATTTCATGGTCAGACTCTTCTACCCATACCATTCCAATAACCTCGTCATCCTTTTTGCTCAGTGTAATACCACGAACGCCGGATCCTGTTCTTCCTATGGATCTTACCTTTGATTCATTAAACCGAACGGCTTTTCCTTCTTTGGTTGCTAAAATAATATCACTTTCTCCATCGGTTAATTTGGCTTGAAGCAAATGGTCGCCTTCTTTAATGGTAATAGCATTTACTCCATTAACCCGTGGACGCGAATAAGCTTCGAGTTGAGTTTTCTTAACGACACCTTTCTTGGTGCACATTACTATATAATTGTTTTTAATATACTCTTCATCATCAAGGCTGCTAACATTAATAAATGCCTGAACGCTATCCTCCGGTTCAATATGAATCAGATTCTGAATTGCCCTGCCTTTTGAACTTCTTGTACCTTCGGGTATTTGATATACTTTTAACCAGAAACATTTGCCTGTGGCTGTAAAGAAAAGCATGGTATTGTGCATTGATGCAATAAACATATGCTCAAGAAAATCTTCATCCCTGGTGGTACTTCCTTTTGATCCTATTCCACCCCTGTGCTGAGTTTTAAACTCTGTTAATGGAGTTCTTTTAATATAACCCAAATGAGAAATGGTTACAACCATATCTTCGTCAGCATAAAAATCTTCGGGATTAAATTCACCCTCGTCAGGAACTATTTCGGTCCTTCTTTCATCTCCAAAAGTTTCTTTTACTTCGGTAAGCTCATCTTTAATGATTTGCATGCGCAGGTTTTCATCTTCAAGTACCGAGTTTAAATAATCGATTAATTTTTTAAGCTCTGCATATTCTTCTTTAATTTTATCACGCTCTAAACCAGTAAGTTTTTGCAATCTCATTTCAAGAATTGCTTTAGCCTGAACCTCACTTAGCTCAAACTTCTCCATCAATCCCTGCTTAGCTTCATCGGGTGTTCTCGATGCTCTAATTAAAGCTATTACTTCATCAAGATGGTCTAACGCAATTAATAATCCTTCAAGAATATGTGCCTTTTTCTCTGCCTGATCCAGTTCGTATTGAGTTCTCCTGATGACAATTTCGTGTCGGTGACTTACAAAGTTCTGAATCAGTTGTTTTATATTTAATGTTTTAGGCCTTCCTTTAACTAAAGCAATATTATTTACACTAAACGACGTTTGGAGCTGAGTATATTTATACAACTTATTTAGTACAACATTTGCTATGGCATCTTTACGAATGTCATATACTATGCGCATTCCGTTTCTGTCCGACTCGTCGTTAATGTTTGATATTCCTTCAATTTTTTTATCATTAACCATTTCGGCAGTTTTCTTAATCAACTCTGCTTTGTTAACCAGATAAGGTATTTCGGTAACGATAATTCTTTCTCTTCCATTTGATTCAGTTTCTATTTCAACTTTCGAACGGACAACAATTCTTCCTCTGCCGGTTTCAAAAGCATCCTTGATGCCCTGGTAGCCGTAAATGATACCACCTGTTGGGAAATCCGGAGCTTTAATGTAATTCATTAATTCCGAAATTTCTATATCGTTGTTGTCAATATAAGCATGAATAGCATCAATTGCTTCTGAAAGATTATGTGGCGGCATATTTGTAGCCATACCTACAGCAATACCTGATGCACCGTTAACAATCAAATTTGGAATCCTTGTAGGAAGCACCGTAGGCTCTTCAAGGGTATCATCAAAATTGAGCTGAAAATCAACGGTATCTTTATCAATATCGCGCAATATTTCTTCTGAAATCTTTTTCAGTCTCGCTTCGGTATACCTCATAGCAGCCGGGCTGTCACCGTCGACAGAGCCAAAGTTTCCCTGGCCATCAACCAGAGGATAGCGTAGTGACCAAGGTTGTGCCATACGTACCATTGCTTCATAAACCGATGAGTCTCCATGTGGGTGATATTTACCAAGCACCTCTCCCACAATCCTTGCCGATTTTTTATGTGATTTATTGGATGCCAGCCCTAAATCAGACATACCAAATAAAACTCTGCGGTGAACGGGCTTTAATCCATCTCTTACATCTGGTAATGCCCTGGAAACAATAACCGACATAGAATAATCGATGTATGCCGATTTCATCTCTTCTTCAATATTAATCTTGAAAATTCTTTCTCCTTCAGCCATATTCAGCGTATTTAATTAATTTTTTAATCTTTGATAAAAATTCATACAAAAATACTAAAATAGGCGTTTATAAACGAATATTTTAAGCTTATAATTATTGTTTTTTCAACAACAAATTGTTTATAAACTTTATCGCTATAATTAGGGATTTAGGGATATCTCAGTTGTTAACTGAACAAGTTGAAAATGAAATTGTTTTAGTAAGTAATTAACACCCTTAAAAATATTTATTTTGGGTATGTTCAAATCTATTTGGAGAGAAATGAATGATTTATTTTTATTTTTAAGGGGTTATGTATTAATTTTGTCTTTTTAAGAGTATATAAATTATTTGACTAAATATTATGGATGCAAAATTTTCACAGCGAATAAAAGATGTATTGGGTTATAGCAAAGAAGAAGCTGTAAGGTTAGGAAATGCCTATATCGGTACTGAACATCTTCTTCTCGGGATTTTACGCGAAGGTGAAGGATTAGCAATAAGTTTACTCGAAAATCTAAATATAAATCTTGCCGAATTAAGATCATCTATTGAGCAAAGAATTATATCAGAGGAAAATCTAAAGCTTTCCGATTCGGATAATATTCCGCTTTTTAAAACTGCCGAACGGGCATTAAAACTGGTTTATTTAGAGGCCAGATCATTTAACAGCCCTACAGTTAATACCGGCCATCTGTTATTGGCCATATTAAAAGATGAAAACAGTGTAGTAACCCAATTTCTTGAAGAAAAGAATATTGATTACCAAACAATAAGAAGCGAAATGGAAACAATTGTACCTGAAGCAAGAGCTGATTTCGAGGACGAAGAAAATGAAATTCCATTCGGTTCTGGTAAGAGTAGCAGTCAGGGTCAGGGTTCGTCACAGCCAGGGCAAAAACCTAAATCTGAAACACCGGTTCTGGATAACTTTGGAATTGATTTAACCAAAGCGGCTGAAGATGATGCTTTAGACCCAATTGTTGGCAGAGAAAGAGAAATTGAAAGGCTTGCACAGATTTTAAGTCGCAGGAAGAAAAACAATCCTGTTTTAATTGGAGAACCCGGAGTAGGTAAATCGGCAATTGTCGAAGGGCTGGCACTAAGAATTGTTCAGCGGAAAGTGTCACGCGTTTTGTTTGACAAACGTGTTATTACATTGGATTTGGCATCTATTGTTGCCGGAACAAAATATCGTGGTCAGTTCGAAGAAAGAATGAAAGCCATTTTAAATGAACTGTCCAAATCTACCAATGTTATTTTATTTATAGACGAGATTCACACCATTGTAGGTGCAGGAGGTGCAACAGGCTCCCTTGATGCAGCCAATATGCTAAAACCGGCACTTGCACGTGGCGAAATTCAATGTATAGGTGCAACAACGCTTGATGAGTATCGACAACATATTGAGAAAGACGGAGCACTTGAGCGCCGTTTTCAGAAAGTGATGGTTGATCCGACATCAGACGAAGAAACAGTAGAAATTCTGCATAATATTAAAGCCCGGTACGAAGATCACCATAATGTAAATTATACTGATGATGCCATTCAAGCTTGTGTAAAACTAACCATGCGATACATTAGCGACCGTCATTTGCCTGATAAAGCCATTGACGCACTTGATGAATCAGGATCGCGGGTTCATATATCCAATATTGTTGTTCCTGCCCGTATTATTGAATTAGAAAAGCAAATTGAAAATATCAGGAATGAAAAAATTACAGCAGTAAAAAATCAAAATTTTGAAAAAGCTGCCAATTTCAGAGATACAGAAAAAAAATTAATTGATAATCTTGACCAGGAGAAGGAAAACTGGGAAAAAGAACTGATTAAAAACAGAGAAACAGTATCTGAAGAAGAAGTAGCAGAAGTAGTTGCAATGATGACAGGTGTACCTGTTCAGCGAATAGCACAGGCCGAAGGCGCCCGCTTAATGAAAATGGGCGACGAAATAAGGAAGAATGTTATTGGCCAGGATGAAGCTATAGATAAAATTGTTAAATCAATACAAAGGAACCGCGCCGGATTAAAAGATCCGAATAAGCCTATTGGCTCATTTATTTTCCTTGGGCCAACAGGTGTTGGTAAAACACAATTGGCAAAAATTCTTGCACTTTATCTGTTCGACAGTATTGATAACCTGGTTAGAATGGATATGAGTGAATATATGGAAAAATTTTCTGTGTCAAGACTGGTTGGTGCACCTCCGGGATATATTGGCTATGAGGAAGGCGGACAATTAACAGAAAAAGTACGAAGAAAGCCTTATTCGGTTATACTGTTGGATGAAATTGAAAAAGCTCACCCTGATGTATTTCATCTTCTGTTGCAAGTGTTAGACGAAGGTCAACTTACCGATAGTTTAGGACGAAGGGTTGATTTTAGAAACACGATTATCATTATGACTTCCAATATCGGAAGCCGACAGATTAAAGATTTTGGCCAGGGTGTTGGTTTTACAACAAAAGCAAAAGAACAAACTGCAAGCCAGCATACCAAAAGCGTAATCCAAAATGCCCTTAAACGCTCGTTTGCTCCGGAGTTTTTAAACCGTCTCGACGACGTTGTTATATTTAATTCACTTACAAAAGATGATATTTATAAAATTATTGATATCGAATTAAGAGGATTGTATAAGCGAGTTGAAAATCTGGGCTATACAGTTGAAATTAGCAAAGATGCTAAAGATTATATCACAGAAAAAGGATTTGATGTTAACTTTGGTGCAAGGCCATTAAAACGCGCCATTCAGAAATATCTCGAAGATCCGATGGCTGAAGTAATTATAAAAACATCTATTAAAGAAGGTGAAATGTTAAAAGTTGATTACGATAAGGAGAAAGATGAAATTATAATTACTCCTATACCAGCCAAGAAAAAGGAGATTAAAGAAAAGCCCAAAGAAAAAGAGAAAAGGAAGTAATCCGAATAAACAAAAACCTTACTTTGATTGTTAGAAAGTAAGGTTTTTTTAATCATAAATTTTAAAACAAAATGGAAAAAAATAATAATAAAGTAACATTTAAAGGTAATCCGGTTACCCTTATTGGGAAGGAAACAAAAGTAAATGATAAAGCTGTAGATTTTACCGTATTAAATAATAATTTGGAACCGGTTAAGCTTTCAGATTTTGATGGAAAAGTTAAAATACTTTCACTTTTCCCGTCAATAGATACAGGCGTTTGTTCTAAACAGAGCCATGTATTTAATGAAAAAGCAGCTAATTTGAGTAACGATATCGTAATTCTGGCTATTTCAAACGATTTGCCATTTGCGCTAAAAAGATTTTGTGGAGCTGAAGGTATAGATAATTTAATCACACTTTCGGATCATAAAGATCTGGATTTTTCGGCTAAATATGGATTCCTGATTGAGGAGTTAAGATTAATTGCCCGTGGCGTCATTGTTATTGACAAGGATAATACGGTAAAGTATGTTGAGTATGTACCGGAAATTGGTAACGAACCCGATTATGAATCGGCTATTAATGCTGCAAAACTTCTGGTTTAAAAATACTTATATTTATCTTTTGAGCCGTGAAATACTTTTTTACGGCTTTTTTTATTCAACTTCACCAAATATATCAAAATCGTCCGCAGCGGTTATTTTGGTTAAATAAAAAGAACCTGTACGAAGTTTTTTATTTGGCGAACGGATAATTACTTCGTTATCCACTTCAGGTGAGTCAAATTCAGTTCGGCCAATATATTGATCCCCCTCCTTACGGTCAATTAAAACTTTAAATGATTTCCCTATTTTGTTCTGATTTAACTGATTAGATATTTCTTGTTGAATTTCCATTAATTCATTCATCCTGTTTTGTTTTATCGAAAACGGGATATCATCATGATAATGGTTGGCAGAATAAGTATTCTCTTCATCAGAATAAGTAAAAACTCCAAGCCGGTCAAATTTTGCAGATTTAACAAATTCAATTAATTCGCCAAAATCTTCATCTGTTTCACCCGGGTGCCCTACCATTATAGTCGTCCGGAGTGCTATTTCAGGAACTGTTTTTCTAAAATAGTTAATTAACTCAAGTGTATCATCTTTTGTGTGTCCCCGTCGCATCAATTTTAACATTTTATCGTTAATATGCTGCACAGGTATATCAATATACTTACAAATGTTTGATTTGGAATTCATTAGATTCAAAATTTCTTTCGGAAATAGTGCGGGATAAGCATAATGCAACCTTAACCATTGAAGCCCTTTAATGTCAGAAATTTTGTCTATCAGTTCTGCCAGTTTAGATGTTTTGTATAAATCATATCCATAATAAGATAAATCCTGGGCGATAAGAATAATCTCTTTGGCACCGTTTTTAACCAGCAATTTAGCTTCTTTTACCAGACTATCTATCGGTTTAGACTGATGTTTGCCTTTAATGATTGGAATGGCGCAAAAGGAGCATTTTCTGTCGCATCCTTCGGATATTTTAAGATAGGCATAATGTTTAGGGGTAGTAACCAACCTTTCTCCAATCAGTTCATCTTTATATTTACCACCAATAGATTCAACAAGTTCTTTTAAGTTATAAACCCCAAAATAATGATCAACATCGGGGATTTCATTTTCAAGTTCGTTTTTATACCGCTCCGACAAACAGCCGAAAACAATTAACTTTTCAATTTTTTTCTGTTTCTTTAATTGTTCAAACTGCAAAATGGTTTCTACAGATTCCTGTTTTGCATCATTAATAAATCCGCAAGTATTGATTATAACAATATCAGAACTCTTATTTGAATTATGCGACAGGGTAAAACCACCGGATGCTAATTGTTTCATTAAATATTCAGAATCAACCAGGTTTTTTGAGCAACCAAGTGTGATTATGTTAATATGTTTACTGTTTTTTGTTTTCATTAATAATATCCGGTAAGGTTTAGTAAGGAATTTCAAGCATATAATTAATCAGAAAATAGTGAATCTACAAATTCCTTTTTATTAAAAACCTGTAAGTCCTCCATTTTTTCACCAATACCGATATATTTTACCGGAATTTTAAACTGGTCGGATATTCCGATTACAACGCCCCCTTTGGCAGTACCATCTAGCTTGGTAAGTGCCAGAGCAGTTACATCTGTAGCATTGGTAAATTGCTTGGCTTGCTCAAAAGCATTTTGTCCGGTAGAACCGTCAAGAATGAGCAGGATTTCGTGTGGAGCTCCGGGAATTACTTTCTGCATAACATTTTTAATTTTAGATAGCTCATTCATTAGGTTAATTTTGTTATGCAAACGGCCGGCAGTATCGATAATAACAATATCGGCATTATTGGTTTTAGCTGATGATAAAGCATCAAAAGCCACAGAAGCAGGATCAGAGCCCATTTTTTGCTTTATAATTGGAACATTTACTCTTTCTGCCCAAATGGTGAGTTGGTCAACTGCGGCTGCTCTAAAGGTGTCGGCAGCGCCCAGGTAAACTTTTTTACCAAGATTTTTAAACTGATAAGCCAGTTTTCCAATGGTGGTGGTCTTCCCTACTCCATTAACTCCAACAACCATAATAACATACGGCTCTTTACCTGAATCAAAAGATAAATTGATATCTGCAGAGTTGTTTTCCTCTAATAAGGCAGCTATTTCTTCTTTTAATATATCATTTAACTCATCAGTGCCGAGATATTTGTTATGTGCAACTCTTTCCTCTATGCGTTCAATAATTTTCAAGGTTGTATCCACTCCTACATCAGAAGTTATAAGTACTTCTTCCAGGTTATCAAGCACTTCGTCGTCAACTTTAGACTTACCGATTACAGCACGTGATAATTTTTTTAAAACATTTTCTTTTGTTTTTTCTAACCCCTGATCTAAAGTTTTCTTTTTGTCTTTAGAAAAGATTCCAAACGTACCCATTGATTTCCAGTTTTACCAAATTAATGTATATCAGCCGGTAAATTTAATATAATTTGCCGAATGGCAGAAACAAAAAAAGCTTTCTTTTAATTGAAGAAAGCTTTGGTTGTAGTATAAATTTGTAATTATTATTTCTTTGCGAAAAAATCTTTTATTTTTTCGTTATTTACCATTTCTTCAATATACTGGTATCCTCCTTTTTCCGACTTAACCATTTTAATACATTTGGTTAAGCTTCTACCAGCACCTGTTTGTAATGTTGCAACTGCTTTTTTAGCCATAACTCAATTATTTTATTTCTTTATGAACTGTTACTTTCTTTAAAATTGGATTATACTTTTTAACTTCCAATCTCTCAGGTGTATTCTTTTTATTTTTTGTTGTAATATATCTCGAAGTACCTGGCTGACCCGATTCTTTATGCTCAGTACATTCTAATATAACCTGAACTCTGTTACCTTTTTTTGCCATAATCTACACTCTGTTTAATACTTGTTAATATAACCTTTTTCCTTTGCTTTTACTAAAGCAGCTTTCAAACCAATTTTATTTATGGTTCGAATAGCAGAAACCGAAACTTTTAAAGTTACCCAACGGTCTTCCTCCTCGAAATAAAATTTCTTGGTTAATAAGTTTGGGTAAAACTTTCGTTTAGTTCTCCTCTTAGAGTGGGAAACATTGTTTCCTACCATAACCTTCTTTCCTGTAATTTGACAGATTCGTGACATTTTTATATAATTTTATCGTATTCTAAAAACAGAACGCAAAATACGCGATTTTTATTTAATTAATCAAATATATTATGAATTATTTTAAAAAAACTTAAATATTTTTTCCCAGCATCAATTTTCTTAGCATGTTTATGGCTGTTAAAGATGCCCTTTGTATATTTCTATCTCGCTGATCGCCAAACACATATTTTCTTGACACCACCTTATTTTTGTTTCCAACCGCAATCCAGGTTGTGCCTACCGGTTTGTCTTTTGTGCCTCCTGCCGGGCCGGCAATTCCTGAAGTAGCAATGGCAAAATCTGTCTGATATAAATCCAGTATGCCTCTAACCATGTCTTCAACAACTTGTTTACTTACAGCACCGTAAACTTCTATATTCCTTTGATTTACATTCAAGATTTTTTCTTTAATTGCATTAGAATATGCAACGATTCCTCCTTTAAACCACTCTGAGCATCCGGGAATTGAAGTTATAATATGTGAGATATTCCCTCCGGTACAACTTTCGGCAACACTAACCGTAGCAGAGTGTTCAATTAGCAATTTACCCAATAGCTGTTCTAAACGCTCAGTATCATATCCGCAAATTTGTTCTGGTATAACATGCTCCAGTAGATTAACCTGCTCTTCTATAAGATTTTCAAGCAATGCCTTATCAGTTCCTTTAGCTGTAATCCTTAATTTTATAATGCCTGGCGATGGCAAATATGCCAGCGAAAGTTCACCGGGCAAATTGCTTGCCCACGGTTCAAGCACTTCAGCCAGTTTTGATTCTGGCAAACCCTGGGTTAGAATCTGTTTATGAATGATATAAAAATCTTTAATCCTGCTTTCAAGATCTTCCAGAATAAAATTATACATCATTTCTTTCATCTCGAAAGGGACGCCTGGCATAGATATTATTATTTTATCCTGGTGCTCAAACCACATGCCCGGTGCTGTGCCGAGTTTATTCGGAATAACACGGCAGTTTTCCGGAATTTCAGCCTGCTGGATATTCCTTTGATTTAAGTCTGCATTCCGTTTTAACACAAATCGTTTTATATGTTCCAGTACATCGTTGTTTAAAACCAATTGAACCCCAAAGTACTCGGCAAGCGATTTTTTAGTAAAATCGTCGTTAGTTGGCCCTAATCCACCGGTAATTAACACCAGTTTAGTATTATCGTAAATTTGATCTAATGCTTTAAATATTTCTTCCTTTTTATCTGATATTGAAGTAATTCTAACAACATCAATCCCAATAAGATTTAATTTATTAGCCATCCATGCAGAATTGGTGTCTACAACCTGCCCTATGAGTATTTCATCACCAATGGTAATTATTTCTGCATTCATAATGATATTAATTTTTAATCTGGTTAATAAACGCTAACCGTTTTAATAATGGTGGATGGGAATAATTTACAAATACATAAGCCGGATGCGGTGTTAAATTAGATAAATTATTAACTGAAAGATTTTTTAAAGCATTTTGCAGATATTCGCCCTTAAAGTGTTCTGCAGCAAACCGATCTGCTGTGAATTCATTTTTTCTTGAAATGATATTCATAAATATTCCTATAATTGTTGAAATGGGACTATATAAAAATCCAAAAGTTATTAATCCCAGGTGAAAACTGGCTTGCTCAGCTCCCAAAGCTTTAGATAAAACTGGGTTATCAACAAATAGTGAAAGAATAAAAAATGTTATTCCTGTTTGGATAATGGTTGAAAAAACTGATATTAAGGTATGTTTCTTCTTATAATGGCCTATTTCATGAGCCAGAACAGCAACAATTTCTTCAGTGCTTAATTTTTCAATAAGCGTATCGAAAAGCACAATTTTTTTCTTTTTGCCCAAACCACTAAAAAAAGCATTTGCTTTAGTGCTTCTCTTGGAGCCATCCATTACAAAAACATTATCAAGCTGAAATCCGACTTTATTACAAAAAGTAGTGATTTCATTTTTTAACTCGCCATCTTCAAGTGGTTTTAGTTTATTAAAAAGGGGCAAAATTAGCGATGTATAAAACATGGTCATAAAAAGCATAAAAACACTTACCAGTATCCATGCGTATATCCAAAAATACTGGCCTGTTTTTTGATAAAACCAAATAATAAGAGCTAATAATCCACCACCAATAATTGCGGTTATAACCCAACCTTTAATTTTATCTATTGCAAAAAGTTTTGGAGTAGTTTTGTTAAACTCAAATTTCTCTTCAATAACAAATGTATCATAAATACTAAACGGAATATTTAAAATATCGGAAGCGAACATAATGATGCCAAAGAAAATTAGTGCTACTGCTATGGAATTAGAAGCCAAAGAGCGGGCAATTTCATCAATATATGCAAATCCTGATAAGGATAAGAAAATAAGAAGTATTACTAGGTTGAAACTGCTGGTAAGAAAAGAAAACTTATGGTTTGCTTTTTCATATTCCTGCGATTTTTTATACTTTTCTTCGTCATAAATGCCTTTTAGCTCGTTGGGTAAAACAGCTTTTCTTTTTGTAGCATTTAAGTAATCTAAAAACTGGTCTAATAAATAATCAAAAATTAAAATGCCTATAATAAAATAAAATACAATTTGATGCATAGTAAATCTTTATTTATAAAATTTGAAGCATCAAAATTAATAAAAAGGATAATGAAAAGCGCAGTTAATAATAATTAGATTTGATTTTGCAGTTTTTTAAATTCTTCAAGCCTTTTTTGAAGGGTATAGATGTAATATTTAGTTCTCGATTTACTTTTAATCCTGTATGACCTTTCTGCATATTTTACTGCCAGCTCAAGTTCACCCAGCATTTCACTTGCCAGTGCCATATTAAAAGTTGCGCGGCTGGCTATTTCACGGTCAATATCATCAATGTATTTATCCCATAACTCGGCAGCTTCAGTCCATTTGTTTTGTTCAACAAGTTTGGCAGCTTTTTCAAAATCAGGATTACCTGAATCGAAATAGTACCGCGTTTCTGTTTGCCAGTTAGGAAATATTCTATTCGCATAATCCAAGGCAGTAAAATAACTGGTTTCGCGAAGCGATCTTTCTACCGAAGGAAGTTTTTTCTTTAATTCGCTTTTAAAATAGCTTAATCCATCCCACAACAAGGTATCAACATAAACATAATCATCTAACTGTTTTCTTTCTACCAAATCGAATACTTTCCAGTGCGCCCGGACTGCTATTTCGCGATAAATATAATATTCAATAGGTTCGTAAAAATCAATGGCAAATTGATCCGAATCCATCGCTAATTTTAAAGAGTCCAGTACAACAAAAAGGTCGGCAAACCTATTTCCTGAAATTTGATCAAGGTACTCCCAGTCTACTGTATCTTTATAATAGAAACGTTCTTTATCGGGGAATCCATTAACATATAAGAGGCTTGAAGTATCAATTCCCGCAGCCGAATAAGTGGCGTCGCGAAAACCAATAGCCATTTCACTGGTAATCATTTTATATAGCAAAGTGTCAATTTCTCCATCACTGTTAAAATCATTTTCAAAATTGATAAATGCCATTTTATTTAAATTTCCCGGAAAATTTATTGCTGATGGATTAATTGTTTCAATGGTTAAGGTTTTTAAAGGAGTACTACAATTTTGCAGCAAAAAAGCCAAAAGTATAATGATCAAATATAATTTTCTGATTTTCATTTCACCATAAGTATTAGTTATATAATTAACATAAAAAAATCCTATAAATTATATATTGCTGCAAAAAAAGTACCATTTTAATCAAAATCGGAAATAAAATTATAAAAGCACTTATAAAATTTCAATAAGTGCTTTTATAAAGGCTGTTTTTTTAACTATTTAGGTTTGCATGGCACCGCAAACATTAATTACCTGGCCACTAACATAGGATGAAAGCTCCGATGCCAGGAATAATGTTGTATTGGCAACATCTTCGGGTGTACCTCCTCTTCTTAGCGGAATTTTTTGTTCCCACTCTTTTCTTACATCTTCGGGTAATTTGGCAGTCATTTCTGTAATAATAAACCCGGGAGCAATAGCATTACAACGAATATTCCTGGAACCCACTTCTTTTGCTATAGATTTAGTAAATCCAATAATTCCTGCTTTTGATGCAGAATAATTTGCTTGTCCGGCATTTCCTCCTACACCAACAACCGAACTCATATTAATGATCGAACCCGATTTTTGTTTGAGCATATATTTTTGTGCTGCCTTGGTAAAATTAAATACCGATTTTAGATTAACTTTAATAACTGCATCCCACTGTTGCTCTGTCATGCGCATTAATAAAGTATCCTGAGTTATCCCGGCATTATTTACCAAAATATCAACACTTCCGAATTCTTTCTGAATCTCATCTACAACGGTTTGAGTTTCTTCATAATTACTGGCATCGGAAGCGTAAGCCTTAGCTTTAACACCCAGGGCAGTTATTTCTTTTTCAACTTCTTTTGCTGCATCATTATACTCTAAATCGGTGAATGCGATATTTGCGCCATGCTCGGCAAGTTTAATGGCAATTGATTTACCAATTCCTCTTGCAGCACCTGTTACTAAAGCAGTTTTACCTTCAAGTAGTTTCATAAATTTCGGTTTAAATGATTATTGATAGAAAACAAAAATAAGGAAACTTAATTTATTAATCCAAGAAAATTTCCTTTTCCATTCATTTATCCATCGATTATTATTTCAATTACCAGCCTATAGAAAATAGTAAAAGTTTCATAAATGATTTTTTTTTTATACATTGTGAGCACGAAATATAGTGCATTTATAGCCTTAAATAAAATATTTTGCCTAAACCTTTAAAGATATAATCACATGAAAATGAAGATGAATCTTAAAACCAAGATGCTGGTTTATATATTAACCGCAACATCAATAATTTATGCCCTGGCGCTGGGGTATGTGAGTTTAAAACTTAACAATATTGCGCTCGATAATGCCAAAAAATTAACCAATACTTATGCACGTGAGTATGCTAATTATACTAAAGCAGATTTAAATGTTGATATGAATATGACTCGTGCTTTGGCAAATGTTTCAATGGGATATAAAAATATTGACCCCGATGACAGAATAGACATCCATAAAGAAATGCTTTTGCACTTAATCGAAGAGAATCCTAATTTTTTATCAACCTGGTATAACTGGGAACTAAGTGCCATATGGCCCGATTGGGAAAAACCCCATGGCCGTTTGCGATTAACCTATTACCGTACGGGAGGCCAGATTTTATATCAGGAAGAAATTTTAGATACTGTATCTGGATTTACCCGGGGGGCCTACTATGACATGTTGGATAAAAAAGTTGAATACGTAATGGACCCCTATTACTATTCTTATCAGGCAAGTGATGAAGAAGTTCTGGAAACCAGTGTTGCAGTTCCTATTATGGATGGAAATGAAGCTGTTGGTGTTGCCGGATTTGATTTATTGTTGGAAAGATTCCAGGATTTAATTGTTAATATTCATCCGATAGAGGGCAGTTATGCATTTTTACTTGCCCATAATGGCCAGTTTGTGGCACATCATAATGAAGAATTGGTTGGGCAGTTTATTACAGATTTATCCGGCCAGGATGTTGATATCTTACAAAAAATACAAAATGGCAAAGAATTTTCTAACTCAAAAAAAGGTGAAAATGGTAATGATTATTGGGTATCATATGCTCCTGTTTATATAGGCGAAAGCCCTACACCATGGTCATTTGGCTTTGCTGTTCCGGTAGACATTATTATGGCTGAAGAAAAAGCTACCCTCAGGAAATCAATTTTGGTAGGATTAATTGGTTTAATTCTAACTGCTATCATAATCTGGATAATAGCCCATAATATTTCACGGCCGGTTGTTAGAACAACAAAAATTTTAAGCGATTTAGCCAAAGGAGATATCGACGAGTCGAAAAAAATAAAAATTAAATCCAAAGATGAAATAGGTGAAATGGGCAACTCTGTGAATACCTTAATTGACGGATTAAACAAAACGGCTGTATTTGCACAGGAAATTGGTAAAGGAAATCTTGATAAGGAATTTGAGTTGTTGAGTGAAAAAGATGTGTTAGGAAATTCGTTACTCGAAATGCGCAAAAGCCTGAAAATAGCCAATGAACAAGAGGCCAAACGTAAAATCGAAGATCAGAAACAGAACTGGGCTACACAAGGGTTAGCGAAATTTGGCGAAATCTTACGCCAAAATACAGATGACATGAATGAGTTTGCGTATCATATCATTAGCAATCTGGTCAAATATATAGATGCTAACCAGGGTGGATTATTTATTGTTAATGATGATGATAAAAACGATAAATTTGTCGAATTACTGGCATGTTATGCTTACGAGCGAAGAAAATACATGGAAAAACGCATTGATTTTGGCGTAGGATTAATCGGTCGTTGTGTTCAGGAGCAAAAAACTATATATATGACCGATTTACCCGATGAATACATCAATATTACTTCTGGCTTAGGCCAATCGGTACCCAACGCCTTATTAATTGTTCCTTTGAAAGTAAATGATGAAATATTTGGTGTTGTAGAACTTGCAGGATTTAATGAATTTGAAGATCATGTCATAAAATTTGTGGAAGAAGTGGGTGAAAGTATAGCATCTACAATATCTACAACAAAAATAAATATCCGTACAAACCAGTTGCTAGAGCAATCGCAACAACAAAGCGAAGAGATGGCAGCCCAGGAAGAAGAAATGCGGCAAAACATGGAAGAGTTGCAGGCAACACAAGAAGAAGCAGCCCGAAGAAGCGGAGAAATGCAAGGATTACTCGATGCACTTAACAGGGCAAACCTTGTAATAGAATATGATCTGGAAGGCCGTATAATTTCTGTAAATGACAATTATTTACAACTGGTTGGTACTAACAGAGATCAGCTTATTGGAACACATCATACGGATAACATGAAACTTACTAAATCGCAGCTGAAAGACAATGAGCAATTCTGGAATGATTTACGTAATGGAATTACAAAAAAAGAAACGGAAAGTGTTGAGTTTGAAGGTAAGAAATATGTTTTTGTTGCTACTTATACTCCAATTTTGGATGAAGACGGCAACCCGGTTAAGGTGCTTAAGATTGCTACCGATATCACAGAATATTCGAATAAATAACCCAATATTAATTTTACAAAAAAAAACCGCAGGAGTTTTTCTGCGGTTTTTTTATTTTACTTATTTACTTATCAGGTTTATCTCAGTGTAACACCCAATCCTGCTGTAGCAATTGAGTAGTTAGCATAGGTATAATCGAAATGTAAAGTAACCACTGCCAGTTTAAGTCTAAAACCAGCATTTAACCTTGGTTTTGTAACACTTCCATCACTATTTTTGATAGAAATATCAACCGGGTCAGAAAGTGCTGATCCCTGGGTAACATTAACCTGGCCTGAGGTAGGATCTACCTCAGGAAAAGGATAATTACCATTTAACTGTAAATTGGCTGTGCTTGAGCTTATGCCAACACCACCATAAATACAAATAATTGGTAAATTGGCCGAAACCAAAAGATTAGCTGTAATATTACTTACATCTAAAAGCATTTCCTGGTTATCATAATAAGAAGGAATTTCTTCAATATAATCAGCATATCCTTCGTAAAATGATGGTTGAAAATTTAAACCTGTTGTAGAGGTTAATTTTGTATACCCTCCCATAAGCGACATTTCCAATACAGGTAACCTTTTAAGGGCAGGAATCCATTGTTTGATGCTGTGCTTCACTCCTACACCCCATAATCCGACTTTGCCACCTGTACCCCAGTCCAGTTCAGGCGAATAACGAACAATAATATCGGTTTCTTTTACTGTACCAACTCCCAATTGTACCATAGGAACAGGTGTATAAGCAAATCCTGTACCTTTAGGAAGGTTAAGCTGGGCGATTTGGATATTGTTTCCTTCAAAATCCTGATAATAATTTAACTGCTGGCCTGTTTGATTTTTTCCTGCTGCTGTTTGTGAGGTTCCTGGTCCAATATCTACGGTTAAACCGCTGCCAGGATCACCCAAGTTCAAATCTGCAGGATTATACGTTTTATCAGAGGTTGGAATAATAGCAGCATTTAACGTAAAGGTAACGTCAAAACCGCCTAATTTATGTGATTTTGCTGTATTATACCAACCGGCACTTAATCCCGCACCCATACCATTGGCATAGGGTGAGATATAGGCCTCTAAAATTTTTTCTGCATCATCTTTACCTGTGGATAAAATTTGACCTAACTGGCCGAATTGAGCAAAAAGTGATGAAGATATTAGCATGATAAAAGAAAATGTAATCAATTTCTTTAAGGAACTGTTTTTTTTCATAAGTATTAGGTTTTAGTAAGTATTCGAAAAAAATAACGATTTAAAAAGTGTATTTTTGTTGTAAAAATATAAATATTGTACGCTTTTAATTGAAAAATGTTTAATTATCGATTAAATTTCAAAAATTGAACCAAAAATAAGATTTATTTTTTATGGCAATAAACCAACCATTAGCAGACAGGATGCGGCCTAAGACTTTAGATGAGTATATTGGGCAAAAACATCTGGTGGGCGAAAATGCAATTTTACGCAAAGCTATAGAATCCGGAAATATACCTTCGTTTATTTTGTGGGGGCCTCCCGGTGTTGGAAAAACTACACTTGCCCAAATTATTGCCAACCAGCAAAATCGCCCTTTTTTTACTTTAAGTGCCGTACATTCTGGTGTTAAAGATGTTCGGGAAACAATAGCGAAAGCTAAGAAACAACAGTTTTTTGATGCTCCAAATCCTATTCTATTTATTGATGAAATTCACCGGTTTAATAAATCGCAACAAGATTCATTACTATCGGCTGTGGAACAGGGAATCATCATTTTAATAGGAGCAACCACCGAAAACCCTTCGTTCGAAGTAATATCACCTCTCCTTTCGCGATGCCAGGTGTATGTTCTTAAGTCGTTAGAAAAAGATGATTTAACAACTCTTGTACAACGAGCCATAAAAGATGATTTATATTTAAAAAACATTAAAATTAAGATCGAAGAATATGAATCATTGCTCCGTTTTTCTGGTGGCGATGCACGCAAACTTTATAATATCCTTGAGTTAGTTGTTAACACCGAAGAATCAAAAAATGGTGGTGAAGAAATTATTATCACCAATGAAAAGGTGGTTGATATTTTGCAACAAAATATAGCTACCTATGATAAAAGCGGAGAGCAGCATTACGATATCATTTCGGCATTTATAAAATCTGTTCGGGGAAGCGATCCCAATGCTGCTGTTTATTGGTTAGCCAGGATGATTGAAGGTGGCGAAGATCCAAAATTTATTGCCCGCCGATTACTAATTCTGGCAGCCGAAGATATTGGGCTTGCAAATCCAAATGCCATTTTATTAGCCAATAACTGTTTTGATGCTGTAAACAAAATCGGCTGGCCAGAATCGCGTATTATTCTTTCTGAAATAACCATTTACCTGGCCATTTCGCCTAAAAGCAACTCGGCCTACATGGCCATTAATGAAGCTCAGGATTTGGTTAGGAAAACAGGAGACTTGCCGGTTCCTTTACAAATAAGAAATGCACCAACAAAATTGATGAAAGACCTTGGATATGGCAAAAATTATAAATATGCCCATAACTATGAAGGGAACTTTGTTCAGGATGACTTTTTACCCGATAAAATTAAAAGCAGAATAATTTATGAACCACAGAAAAATTCAAAAGAAACAGATATTTTAAACCGATTAAAAAATCTTTGGAAAGGAAAATACAAATACTAATCATTAATTAAATTCGTTCAATTTTTAAATAATAACGTTATGATAAAGAATATTCCTTATATAAAGCATGCAGATTCAAATCAATTTTTTCTTTTTGCCGGGCCATGTGTTGTTGAAAATGAAGAAATTGTTTTTGAGATAGCTGAAAAGATTATCAAAATAACAGATCAACTTCAAATTCCGTATGTTTTTAAAGCTTCGTATAAAAAAGCAAACCGATCAAGACTGGATTCTTTTACCGGAATTGGTGATGAAAAGGCATTGAAAATACTTGGTAAACTAAGAGAACAACTAAAAGTTCCTGTTGTAACCGACATACATACTGCTGAAGAAGCCCATATTGCAGCGCAATATGTTGATGTATTACAGATTCCTGCCTTTCTTTGCCGCCAAACAGATTTACTGGTAGCTGCGGCCAAAACCAATAAAGTAATTAACATCAAAAAAGGGCAGTTTTTATCACCTGCATCTATGAAATTTGCAGTAGATAAGGTTGTTGAATCCGGGAATACTAGTGTAATGCTTACCGACCGTGGCACAATGTTTGGGTACCATGATCTAATTATTGATTACAGAGGAATACCTGAAATGCAACAGTTTGGGTATCCAGTAATTTTGGATATTACGCATAGTTTACAACAACCTAATCAATCATCCGGAGTAACCGGGGGAAAACCTGAGCTCATTGAAACGGTTGCTAAAGCAGGCATTGCTGTTGGTGTTGATGGTATTTTTATTGAAACTCACTCCGACCCTGCTATGGCAAAATCTGATGGAGCCAATATGTTGCATCTCAATTACCTTGAGAAGTTATTAACAAAATTAGTTCATATCAGAAACGCAATTCAGTAATTCGGTATTATTATTCTAGGATAAAAATTTATTGATTTTATTTAAAAACAGATCGATAGAAATTGGTTTGGCAATATAATCATCGCATCCGGCATCAATACATTTGTAGCTATCCTGTGGCAATGCATAGGCTGTTTGCGCAATAATGGGTATATTTTCCTTTATTTTTTTAATCTGGCGTGTTGTTTCGTATCCATCCATTACCGGCATTTGAATATCCATTAGTATTAAATCGATGTGATCTTCGGTTTTTACTTTTTCTAAGGCATCTTTCCCGTTCTTTGCCCAAATAAGATTGACATTGGTAATACTCAATGTTTCACTGATCATATCAAAGTTCATTTTTTTATCTTCAGCCACTAAAATATTTTTATTCTTCCAGTTAAACTCATTGGGTTGAATAAATTCATTTTCTGATTTTATATTTATATGAGGAAGTTTGACATAAAAAGTTGATCCTTTTCCTGGTGTTGATTCTACCCAAATTTTTCCTTGTAACAAACCAGCCAAATTTTTTGCAATCGATAATCCAATTCCAGCTCCATCATATTTTTTAGTTGCACCTTCATCTATTTGCCTGAAACGTCCGAAAATAACTTCCTGGTATTTGTCGTCTAAACCTATGCCTGTATCTTTAACATAAAATTGAATCTGATCTTCGGACGGATGTGTAAATCCAAATTCAATCCTGCCTTTATCGGTAAATTTAATGGCATTATCGAGTAAAACTGTTAACATTTGTTTTATCCTGGCTGGATCTGAATAAATGGTTAAATCATTTTCGATATTTTCATTGGCATAAATAAGATTTATATGATCTTTTTTACGCTTTATTAATTCGTTGGTAAAATGATCGTGCAAAAACTCAAGAATCGGGTGTGGGTTAAAATCTTTCTTCTCAATTTTTATTTCGCCTGATTCAATTTTGGCAAAATCTATAATATCGTCAATTAAATTTGTTAGTGCTGAGCAACCTCCTTCTATTTGTTTAATATACTCTAATCGCTTGTTTTTCGATAAATGATCAAAAGCCAGCATCTGTGAATATCCGGTAATGGCATTCATTGGGGTACGCACCTCGTGCGACATATTAGACAAAAATATTGATTTTAAGCGATCTGCTTCTTCAGCTTTATCTTTGGCCACCCTGAGGCTTTCCATGGTTAGTTTGTGGCCCTGGATTTCTTCGATCAGGTTTTGGTTAGCTTCCTCAAGCCTGGCAGTTCTTTCCTGCACTCTTTGTTCCAGTTCGATTTTAATATTATTTAATTCTGCTTCAGTCTTTTTGTGTTGGTTAACTTCTTTTTGTAGTCTCACTGAGCTCTTTCTTTGTGAACGATTATAAAACAAAACAATGATAGCAATAATTAAAATTAGTATTGCGCTATAAATTAAAGCCTTATTTTGTGCTTCTTTTTTAGCCAGTTCTACTTCTTTTAACTCTTGATCAAGTTTTAAATATTCTATTTCTTTGGCTTGCTGTTCACTCTGAAACCTGGTTTCTAATTTCTCAATGTGCTTTAGCTTCTCATCATTAAAAATGGAGCTATTGATCTCATTGTACTTCTTAAAATATTCTAATGCACGTGAATAATTCCTATTTTCTTCGTAAATATTTGATAATGCTTCATAATTATACGCTGTAAAATCGCGCAGAGCATGTTTTTCTGATAACAATAAGCTTTTATTAAAATACTCTATTGATTTAGACCTGTTTCCCAGATTTTTATAGATCGAGCCTAAATTATAAAAAATATAAACCAGCGCAGGCTTGTAATCCAACTCTTCAAATACAATAAGTGCTTTTTGGTAATACTCCAGTGCCTGGTCAAAATTTTGATTTTGTTCATAAATTAAGCCAATATTACTTAAGGAGGTCCCTATTCCATTTTTATCTTTTAAATCATCATAAATGGATAATGATTGGTTATAATAATCAAGAGATTGAGAATAATTTCCCCAGTTATAGTGTAATACACCAATATTTTGCAGAATAGCAGCTACTTTGGCCAGGTTTCCCTTTTCTTTGTATATTTCAATCGCTTTTTCGTAATAAAACAGCGCCAATGAATATTTTTCAATATCGTTATACAGCGTGCCTATTACCTGGTAATTGTAAGCTACTTTTTCATCATTACCTAAGTCGGAAAATATTTCTATTGATTTCTGATAATTCTCAAGCGCTGTGTCGTAATGATTTAAATATTGATTAGATAAGCCAATATTGTAATAGATTTCGGCAAGCATATTCATATCATTTAACGCATCATAAATGGTTAATGATTTGTTTAAGTAGTTTAGAGCATCTTTAAAATCATCTTTTTTGTAGTAATATTTTCCGAGATAATAATTTGCAAAACCTATGGATTTGTTATCATTGGAATTTTCGGCTGCCAGCAAAAGATCTTTTGAAAAAGTAAAAACATTCTCAAGATTATCAGGAAAACTATTTTCAATAATTTGTTTAAGAATTTCAGCTTTTACACCATATTCTTCGGCATTTTCTAACCGGTCTTTTAATTCAGTAATATCTTTATTATCAATCGTATCCTGGGCAAATGATAATGATGCAGTATAAAAAAGCAGGATAAAAATTTTTACCAGAATTTTCATTGCTATTTGTATTAATAAAGGTTAATAAACAGGTTATTCCACTTCGAAAAATGCTTTAACAGCGCCAAAATAAAACTCATTCCAGCCTTCAACAATATTATCATAAACTTCATCAGGAATATTTGTATGATTCAATTCAACTTGCGACCCCTTTTTGTGATCAAAAATTTTAATGGTAACGATAGATTTCTCTTCCTGATCACCAAAATACCATTCCTGCACAATTTTTTTATTTTCTTCAATGCTTATATTTCTACCTGTAATATCCCCTTCCCACAGTGAAAATTCCGTTCCTTCTTTATCATCCATAACTGCTTTATACCCTGTCCATAGTTCAATGGTAAACGGATTGGTTAGTGCAATAAAAACATCTTCCGGAGGAGCAGTGAGGATATAGTATTTTTTAAAATCTTTCACTATTTATAATTTTTTTAATTCGATATCGTACAAGTTTTTAGATATTGATTGGGAGTTTTTAAAATAAAATGTTTCTCCCCATTGATGTGTTACCTTCAAATAAACCTTTATCACTTTCTCGTTGACAACGATTGTACGTGTAATTTTCAGTCCGTATTTTTCTAAATCTTCAGTAGTTTTTCCTAATGGGTACTCATCTTTCAGCTTTGAAAGTTCATCTGCAACATTCTGGCTTTCTTGTTTTTGTTGCAATCTGTCAGCCATAGCTTTTGCTCTGCGCTCTTCTATCTCTTTTTGGATTCTTTGCTGTTTTTCTATTTCAGCCTGCACCTTAGCTTCTTCTTCAGCTTTTCGTCTTTCTTCTGCAAGGCGTTTTTCTTCTTCCTGCTTAGCCTGTTTTTCCAGTTCAAGTTGGGCTAACTTTGCTTTTTCTTCTTTGCGGCGTTTTTCTCCCTCTTCCATTTCCTGTTTCAATAACTGAGCTTTACGCTCAGCTTCTAACCGTGCTTTTTCAGCTTCTATCTTTTTTAGTGAGTCGGAAGCTGCTTTTTGTTGTGCATCTTCGGCAGCTTTTCTGCGCGCTTCTTCTTCAGCTTCTTGGCGTGCTTTTTCTTGGGCAACCTGTTTAAGTGAGTCGGCAATCTGCTGTTGTCTTATCTTTTCGGCTTCTTTACGTGCTTCTTCTTCTTGCTTGCGTTGCTGTGCTTCTTCTTTTTCTTTAGCCAACATTTCTACTTTGCGCTCGGCCTCCAGACGTGCCTTCTCCGCTTCAATCTTTTTTAGTGAGTCGGAAGCTGCTTTTTGTTGTGCATCTTCGGCAGCTTTTCTGCGCGCTTCTTCTTCAGCTTCTTGGCGTGCTTTTTCTTGGGCA
>JAWLEM010000003.1:0-12144 GCA_041686115.1 Bacteroidales bacterium | reverse complement strand
TCGGCAATCTGCTGTTGTCTTATCTTTTCGGCTTCTTTACGTGCTTCTTCTTCTTGCTTGCGTTGCTGTGCTTCTTCTTTTTCTTTAGCCAACATTTCTGCTTTGCGCTCGGCCTCCAGACGTGCCTTCTCCGCTTCAATCTTTTTTAGTGAGTCGGAAGCTGCTTTTTGTTGTGCATCTTCGGCAGCTTTTTTGCGCGCTTCCTCTTCAGCTTCTTGGTGTGCTTTTTCCTGGGCAACTTGTCTTAATGAATCGGTAATTTGCTGTTGTCTTAATCTTTCAGCTTCTTTACGGGCTTCTTCTTCTTTTTTTCTTTGCTCGGCTTTTTCTTTTTCTAATTTCGCCAGTCGTGCTTTTTCTTCGGCTTCTTTTCTTTGGGCTTCTTCCTCTGCTTTACGGCGGGCTTCTGCAGCGGCTTTTTGTTCGTCAATTTGTTGCTGCCTCTCAGCTTCTTCTTCGGCTTTTTTCTGATCTTTTACATCTTCTAAATGCTGTTTATGGGCATCTTCCAACTCACGTTCCGCTTTATCCATTTTTGAGCGCATTTCGCGTGAGTAATCTACATCATAATCAAAATCCCCTATCTGTTCATAAAATTTAATAACACCAACAGGTTGAGTAAAAACCACTGTATTTACTTCGTCGTACTGCTGGAACAGGTCCACTGCAAATCTAATGGGAGCAAATCTTTTTTCTAGGTAACTATCAGGAACTTCGGTATTAATATTTATTTTTTTGGTTACATAACCTTCTTTGGAGAATTCAAGAATATAATCCTTGTTTAAATCCAGGTCTACCTGAATTTTTCCTGACCGGTCTGATACGTAAGATTCAACCTGTTTTCCGTTTTCATACAATTTAATCGTTCCATCTTTTGGCGATCCGTTGATTATGCCTAATTTTCCTTCTATTTCAATATAATTTTGTGCAGAAGTGCTTAATGTAATTAATGAAAGGAGTAAAGAAAAACTTAGAATTAGTATATTTCTGTAAAGACTTGTGTTCATCGTTAATGTAACTGGTTTAGCTAATTGTTTTAATTAATTTGGAAAAGCAGGAATTTTAAAAGTAAATTCGCTTCCTTTCCCTTCTTCACTTGATACTGATATTTTCCCACCATTTTTTTCTATAAACTCACGACTAATGATTAAACCTAATCCTGTACCTGACTCATCATCGGTTCCCTGAGTTGATAAATTGCTATCTATCCTAAATATTTTGTTTAAATTTTCTTTTGGAATTCCTATTCCGGTATCAAATACAGTTATAAAAATAAATTCATCGTTTTTAACTGCTTTTATCCCAACCTGGCCTCCTTTGGGGGTAAATTTAATAGCATTTGAAATTAAATTACGGATTACTGTATTTATCATATTCTTATCTATCGAAGCATACATTCCAATATCAACATTGGATGTTAGTTTAATCCCTTTATTTTCAGCTTTGCCTTTAAAAAGATTCAAGTTTTCAGTTGCCAATTCAAAAATATCAACTTTTTCGATATTAATTGATATGCGTCCTGTTTGTGATTTAGCCCATTGAAGTAAATTCTCAAGCAGAAGGTATGCATTCTTTGAAAATTTGTGAATTTGTTCTATAAAGCTTTTAATTTTTTCTTCGTTGTATGTGTCATACCTTTCCATCAACAGCTCGGAAAGGCCAATAACAGTATTGAAAGGGTTTTTGAGGTCATGAGCAATAATGGTAAAAAATTTATCTTTTGTAGCATTTAGCTCTTCGAGTTCTTTTTTATTTTTTTCTATGGCATCTTTTTGTTTTTCAATCTCCCAACTTTTTTGGGTCAGATTTTCTTCTAAAACATTACTGTTTCTTAGTCGTCGAATTAAAGCTTTTAAAACACCCCTGGCAACTTCAATATTCTCGTCCATAATTTTGTTAAATACTTTTTGGTCGAGACGCAAAAGGTACGTATTTTCAATTGCAGTTACAGTTGCTGACCGTACAGAAGAATCGATAAGGGAATACTCTCCAAAAAAATCATTTGTACCAAATGTAGTAAAAACATATTGCCCATCATGAACTTTGACGCTTCCACTAACAATAATATACATTGCATTTAATTGATCTCCTTTAAGAAAAACAGGCTGATCTTTATCAACAGAAACCTCAACAAGTGAAGAGGCAATACGCTTAATGATATCGATTTTTGTTTCAGAAAAGATGCTAACATTTTTTAATATCTCAACATTCTGATTCTTATTTAAATTCGATTTTGATTTTTTAATTTTTAAGCCCATTATTATTGCCCTGTTATTTCTGGTATTCTACGGCTTTAATTAAACATTGTTGCAATAGAATTAACTTCCCGATATTATTTTTTTTTTGGAAAAACAAATATAAGAATTTAAAACAATTATTTAGTTGGCAACGCAACTACTTTGAATAAGGAAATTCATTCGTTTTTTGAAATATTTTTTCTGGAATATTATACCTACAGAAGTAAAGTGTATTAAACTACAGAAGCATTTTAATAATAATTATAGCTTGTTAGATATTTGATAATTATTAATATTGGCTTGTCAACAATTTATTATCTATTTTTTTGGGTTCATAATAATCGAAAAGATCGTATGTTGGCCATGAATAGACTTTAGCAAGCCCTTTGATCATGGTTTTATTTATTTGTACAGGAAATCGGGCACCATATTTAGGCGTTGTATTAATAACGAGCATCCAGCTAATGCCATTACGGTCTCTTTTTAATAGTACTGAAGTTCCGGAGAGCGTTCCGGTACGCCACCATAAACCATTTTTATCAGTCCCGGTCCAACCAAATGGCCGTTTACCTTTACCCGGATTTGTCATTAAAGAAATGGTTGAATCGCTTAGTATATTTTTTTGTACAGGAAATCCGTCAATAGCAACAATTAATTTCATTAATTCGGCCGGTGAGGCAACCCATCCTCCTGCAGCACCTAAATTCTCAATATTATTTCCACCATAATATTTAGATACTTTATCACCGCTTCCGAAGCTAGATAATACTTTTCTTTCGCCATTAAGTCCATAATATTTTACTTCATTATCAAATTTATTTTCGAGTAGCGATTTGCCCAGGTGCATATCATAAATACCTAATGGATTTAAAACTTGAGATACTACATAATCTTCATAATTTTTATCCGAAATTTTTTCTATAACAGATCCCAGTACTGCATAACCAAAATTTGAATATACAGCTTTTGTGCCAGGTATGTAATCTAATTTTCTTTTTTCAAGTACATATTTTATGATCACATCATTACTTATCGGAAGGCCTATATTCATTTCTTTAGCAATGCGCAAATTCATAAACATTGGATCACCGGCTTTGTTGGTTAAACCCGATGTATGACTTAACAGATGTTCTACAGTAATCTGTTCAAATCTTTTATCATTTATCACCGAAAAATCATCATCATTTAAAATGCCATGCTTTCCAAAAACAGTATCATTTAGGCTTATCTCCCCGTTTTCAACCAGTTTCATTATCGCAACGGCTGTGATCAGTTTGGAAACACTTGCGATTCTGAATAAATGTTTAGGCTCAACTTTTTCATTGTTTTCTTTATCGGCATAACCAAATCCTTTGGTATAAATTAACCTTTCATCTTTAACTATAGCAACCGATGCTCCAACAACATTCCATTTTTCCATAAATACTTTAATTTCCTGATCTAATTCCTGCATTGACTCATAAGTTGATAATTCATTTTTAAGCCTGAATGATACTGGCATTTTCTCATCAGCAGGAAAAATTTTTTCATTGGTTGCTTTATCAGAAAAACTAATGGCTATCTCGCCTAAAAAGATTAAAGCAAATAATAATAAGTTTCTTAATATTTTAATAAGTTTCATAAAATTCTTTTTCTGGTACAATTAATACCTGTACTTGTGTATTACAAAATTGATTATAAGCGTATTAGTTATTTTTTAATAAGAAAAACGGTTGCAAAGCTATATAAATAACTTAAACGACAAATAATTTGAGTGCAAGTTTTGACAAATAGTAATATTTTGATGATGAGTTTATTAACATTTTTTTGAAGCAATGACGGGAAAGCATAAAAAAACCACTGCTTAGCATAAAGCAGCGGTTGTTAATAACTTTTTCTACGATTTGACTAAAATTAATCCCAATGATCAGCTTTTAGAAAAATATTCCTAGTGATGCAATAAATTGGCTGTTTCGTGAATCAAAATCTCGTGTATCGCCGCCAATTTTAACTCCATCGCCTAATTTGCTAAGATTTCCTTCATATTTTACATCAATGGTTAATTTTTTACCAAGATCCAACCCTAATCCTACCTGATAACCCCAGGTTGCACCATTAAATTCTTCCTTGTAATCCATGTCTCTAAAACCATCAAGAGAAGGGTCTGTCCCCAATATGATTGTTCCTACAGGCCCTGCCTGTATTCTGGCCGGTCCAAATTTATAACCCAACATTATTGGGAAATCAAGCTGCCGGTACTTTTGTTCCCTGATTTCACTATAAGTATCTCCATTTTCTAACAAAGCTGTTACTTCAACTTCTCCTCCTGTAGATGTAAACAATAATTCGGGTTGTACATACAGTTTAAATAAAGCTATCCGGGCCATTATACCGCCCTGAAAACCTATTTTGGCATCTCTTCCTTTAACTGCAAGTTTTTCAATATCAGATGCGTCATTAATATCAATTACATCATCAACCTTTATGCTTGTTGATGTAATACCACCCTTAACACCAAATTTTATCTGTGCCTGCGACACAACAAAAAATGGCAGGGTTAAAATTGCTATTAAAATTATTTTTTTCATAATAATCGTTTTTTGATTTAGTTATAATTCTTTCCAAAAATTATTCCAAAACTGAATTTTGGATTCTATTTCGTAAAAATAATAAAAAATAAAAATGGAATACCAGTTTGCACCAATATTCCATTTTTATATCATTTTGTTTACTATAAATCTATTTAAAGATTAGTGTACGTGTCCGTGTTCTATTTCTTCTTTAGTTGCATCACGTACTTCAATAACTTTTCCTGTAAAATTAAGATCGTCACCAGCAAGAGGGTGATTAAAATCCATTGTAACTGCGTCGTCTTTAATTTCTAATACAACACCGTTAAATTTTTGTCCCTCGTTATTTTGCATTGGAATCACATTACCAACTTCTAAAAGTCCGTCTTCAACTTTACCTTCTACTTCGAAAATATTTTTTGGAAGATCTAATATTGCATCATCGGTGGCTTTCCCATAAGCATCGTCACAAGCGATTTCGAATTCAAAGTCTGCACCTGGTTCAAGGCCTTTTAATTTTTCTTCGAATTTTGGAAGCATTTGTCCTGCTCCATATAGGAATACTAATGGTTTATCTTCTTTTACCGTTTCAACTTCTTTCCCATCAACTTTTAACTGATAAACTAAAGAAACTACTTTTTCATTTGAAATACCCATAAATATATTTTTTTGAATGAATAATAATTTGGTTGCAAAGAAAAAGTTTAATTGTCAGAATACCAAAAAAATATTGGATTATTGGATTTTAAATATACCCAAGCTATGCTTAAATATCTTTATCCATACTTTTTATTCCAATATTTAACTAGTTTGAAGTATGTTTTTCGAAACTATTAAAATCTTCAAACCAAACATACTTATTTACGAAGAAAATTGTATCCATTCAGGCAATAGAATTTTTGTATAGATAGAAAAAAAATCAGCAGGCCTGTAAGCCGGGTTCTGTTTCTGGCCCGATAGCTATCGGGAGAATTTCATCATTTATCTAAGCAACCTACCCCCCGGCATCGGACGAGCAGCCCTTAATTGCCGGTATACATGGTCTTGCAACCCAAAAGACAGGCAGCACCGGAAATTGCTTCCCGGCCTGGTGGGCTCTTACCCCACCTTCTCACCTTTGCCCTGACGATAAACGTCAAAGCTGTTATTTTCTTCCCTGTTACTATACCCTCACGGGTATCTCTCTTTTCGAGAGTTTGGCGCTCTGTGTTGCCCGGACTTTCCTTCCTGACTTTTAACGGTCAGAACGATGAAACGGCCTGCTGATTTGCAAAGTTAATGAAATTTATAATTGTAAAACCGTTCAAACGCTTTTACTTAATCATTACTAAAGTAGCACCGTAACCATATTCTTTAAATGAAGCATCCTGGTATCGTAGTTTTGGGTATTTGCGGCCTAAGGTTTTTAGAATTTCGTGTTTTAACCTTCCGTTTCCTACACCATGAATAAATACAATTCTTCTTGTTCCTGCTAAGATAGCTCCTTCAAGAGTTGTTGTAAACCGGCTCATTTGGATTTCTAAAATTTCGGCATTGGAAAGGTTTGAATAATCGTCTACCAGTTCCTGGATATGTAAATCAACCTCTTCAATTTCTTCATCCTTGCCTTTTTTACTACTTTGGTAAACTTTTTTTGGCTCTTTTCGTTCTTTTTCTTTCTTTGCCTTTTCAATATCATCATCGGAAATATGATCGGCAATGTTTATTTCCTCTTTGGTAATTTCATAAATAAAAGCCTTCTCGTGAAAAAAGTCATTTTCAGTAAAACTTTTTTCTTTATAAAATCGCGATGGTTTAATATTCCATGTTTTATTTACCGGGTTTAGCAGATAATAATTCCCTTTTCGGAAAAATACCATTTGAAAGTTAATTTCTTCGAAATCATTTAACTCATCACGCTTTATATCAGTAAGTTGAATTTTTGTATTATCTTCCAGGTTACCATAAGCCATCAGGCTTTGAAATTCACCTTCTTTACGGGAAATTGAATATAAAATCCTGAAATTACTGTCGTTAATTAAAAATATTTCAAAATCAGAATTTAATATATTGTCTTGATTTTTAGGAATAACAGCAAAAAATATACTGGCATTTTTGTCAGTATTTAATCCATCTTCGTCAATTTCATCTGCATGGACCATGTTTTCTTGTTTCCGATCATTTATGTTTTCATCACTAAAAGATTGATCTTGCTCATCATCAAAAATATAATGATCATCAACTTTCAAAAGCTCGCTCATCAATACAGGCACTTCAAAACCATCACTATTATTAACAATGGCGATGTTTTTATCCTGAAAACGAACAATTACTCCCTCGCCCACATCATTTAAGAATTTAACCTTATCTCCTTTTCTGAAATTCATTTCTATATAACTTTTAATAAAAGTATCTATTTAATTTTATCTGAACCAGTGAATAAATATCACCAGCTTTATTTTTCGTTACAAAATTAGTTATTTTTGCGCTTGGAAAAAGGAATAGGATGAATATAAAAGCAGAAAACATAAAAATAGATCAATATACTTATGAGTTGCCAGATACAAGGATTGCAAAGTATCCGCTGGAACAAAGAGATTTATCTAAATTGTTGATTTATAATAAAGGCATTATTGAACATAATACTTTTCTAAATCTTAATCAGTATATCCATGCAAATGATACAATGGTTTTTAACAATACCAAGGTTATCCAGGCAAGGTTGAATTTTTATAAAGATACTGGTGCAAAAATTGAAATTTTTTGTTTGGAACCTTTACAACCTTCCGATTATGTATTGGCTTTCCAACAAACCCATAAGGTTACCTGGAAGTGTATTGTGGGTAATGTTAAAAAATGGAAAAACGATATTCTAAAACAAAAAATGATTATTAACAATACCGAAATTGATTTAGTTGCCAGAAAACTAAGCCCTGAAGGCAATACCCGTGATATTGAATTTTCGTGGAATAATTCATCAATCTCATTCAGTGAGATCATCGACCATATTGGAAATACCCCTATTCCACCCTACTTAAATCGCGAATCGGAAAATATTGATAAAGACCGGTATCAAACCGTTTATTCAAAATTAAAAGGCTCGGTTGCCGCTCCAACTGCCGGATTACATTTTACCAACCGGGTATTTGACCAGTTAAAGATAAAAAATGTTCATGTTGAAGAAATTACACTTCATGTAGGAGCAGGAACTTTTACTCCGGTAAAAGCAGAGACAGTTAATAACCATGAAATGCATACCGAACATTTTATGGTTAATCAATCAACACTATTAAATTTATTAAAAGCCACGCAAATTAGCGTTGTAGGAACAACTTCGGTACGTACGCTTGAAAGTATTTACTGGATGGGTGTAAAATTACTGATATCCGGAAAATTGGATTTAAAAATAAATCAATGGGAAGTTTACGAACTACCTAATGATGTAAGCCAACTGGAAGCGCTTGAAGCCTTGCTAAATTATATGAAAAATAATCACTTAGAAACTTTACATGCAGCAACTCAAATTATGATCGTTCCCGGTTACACATTTAAAATGACGGATGTTTTGATTACCAATTTTCACCAACCCAAAAGCACGCTGTTATTGCTTATAGCTGCATTTATTGGTGATGATTGGAAAAAAGTTTATGATTATGCTTTAAGAAATGATTTCCGGTTTTTAAGTTATGGAGACAGTTCTATTTTGATTCCTTAATTCACTTACGAATAAATTTAAATTGTAATGAATTTTAGATGATTCTCAAGTAGTTTAAAACTTCACAATAAATAGAATTCAACCATTTTATTCTACCTTTGTCAAAACAATTCATGTTAGAGAATAAAACAACATATAAACTTAATGATTGGCTCCCCACAACCAAAAAAGAAGTAACTGCTCGTGGCTGGGACCAACTGGATGTTATTCTTTTTAGCGGAGATGCTTATGTTGATCATCCTTCGTTTGGGCCGGCTGTGATTGGAAGGTTATTAGAATCTTTGGGTTTAAAAGTTGCCATTGTGCCACAACCCAACTGGCAGGATGATTTACGTGATTTTAAAAAACTAGGCATTCCACGCCTGTTTTTTGCTGTTACTGCAGGTTGCATGGACTCTATGGTAAATCATTATACCGCAAATAAACGGCTTAGGTCCAATGATGCTTATACACCGGGCGGTAAATCCGGATTTAGGCCTGATTATACTACGATTGTTTATTCCAATATTTTAAAAAAGCTTTTCCCTGAAATTCCGATTGTACTGGGTGGAGTTGAAGCATCGCTCAGAAGATTAACTCATTACGATTACTGGTCGGATAAATTAATGCCAGGTATTTTGCACGAAAGTAAAGCAGATCTTCTTATTTACGGAATGGGCGAAAAACCTTTAACTGAATTGGTGAATTTACTTCTGAAAGGTGTTCCTTTTAATACGCTAAATAATATTAACCAAACAGCGTTTATTGCCAATCAAATTCCAGATTCGGGAAAAACAGACTGGAAAGATTTTGAGTTATTTAGCCATGAACAATGCACAAACGATAAAATAAAATATGCCAAAAATTTTAAAATCATAGAGCAAGAATCCAATGCCTATGAAAGTAATAAGCGTTTAATTCAAAAAGCAAGCAACAAGCATATTATTGTAAATCCACCTTTTGCTAGTCTTTCAGAAAAAGAATTAGATGCTATTTACGATTTGCCTTTTACACGCCTGCCACATCCTAAATATGTAAAAAAAGATCCTATTCCTGCTTATGAAATGATACGGCATTCCATTACTTTGCACCGCGGTTGCTTTGGAGCATGTTCATTTTGTACAATCTCAGCTCATCAGGGGAAATTTATAAGCAGCCGTTCGGAAAAATCAATTACAAAGGAAATTAATGGTGTAACCCAAATGCACGATTTTAAAGGTTATATTTCCGATTTAGGTGGCCCGTCGGCTAATATGTACAAAATGCAAGGAATTGATTTGGAACAATGCAAAAAATGTAAACGAGCTTCCTGCATGCATCCTAATATTTGTAAAAACCTAAACACCAATCCCAAACCATTAACTGAGATTTACAAACAAGCCAATAGTCATCCTAAAGTAAAGAAAGCGTTTGTAGGTAGTGGTATCCGCTACGATTTGTTCATGGATAAACTAAACGAACCGGATTATAAAGAATACGCTGAAGAGTTAATTAAAAACCATATTTCGGGCAGATTAAAAGTGGCGCCGGAACACACAACTAAAGATGTACTTCATATTATGCGAAAACCCGATTTTTCGATGTTTTATGAGTTTAAAGCCATTTTTGACCGTATTAATCAGCAATCTGGTTTAAATCAACAATTAATTCCTTATTTCATTTCCAGCCATCCGGGATGTACCAATATTCACATGGCAGAATTGGCTGTAGAAACAAAAAATTTAGACTTCAAATTAGAGCAAATACAGGATTTTACTCCTACTCCAATGACATTAGCAACTGTAATGTACTATTCTGGTATTAACCCCTATACCATGGAAAAAATTCCTGTTGCCCGCAAAAAAGAAGAAAAATTGTCGCAACGAAAATTCTTTTTCTGGTATAAAAAAGAATACAGAAATGAAATAATGTCTGAATTAAAAAAATCAAACCGGCAGGATTTGATCGATAGACTTTTTGGGAGATCTTCTGCTAAAAATAAGTTTAAATCAAATAAACGAAAGAAAAAGTAACTTGCTAATTGTAGTATTTTTAAATAAATATATGGCTATTCGTAAGTAACTATCAATTGAGTATGCCTGCGTTCAAATACCCTGACAAATTAAAAATAACTACTCCCATCCCAGCAATGGGTGCAAAGTTTTTCTTTAGGCAAACCAATATCTTCAATTAAATCATTCAGTTTTTGGAATTTTAGTGAAGTTAAGCCCATATTCTTCCTGATTTGCTCTACCATGGCTTCATATTTACCGTTTTTATTATCAGAATATTCTCGCATATCAACATTTTCTTTTCCTTCGAGTTGTTTTACAGCTTTATGTGTTGCTAAGTCCATATTGGAACGAGAACGGCTAAAATTCAAAAAATCGCATGGATAAGTTAAAGGAGGACAAGCTATACGCACATGTACTTCGTCTATGCCCGCTTCATATAAATCTTTTACATTACCTTTAAGCTGTGTCCCGCGAACAATTGAATCATCTAAAAAAACACCTTTTTTCCCTTTGGTAAGCGCTTTATTTGGAATCAGTTTCATTTTAGCAACTAGATCGCGTGTATTCTGACTCTGGGGCATAAAGCTACGTGGCCAGGTAGGTGTATATTTCGAATAAGGCCTTTTTAACGGGATTTTTTGCTCATTGCTATATCCCATGGCGTGTCCAACTCCTGAATCAGGGATGCCGGCTACAAAATCAACATCCAGGTCATCTCTTTTGGCTAAAGAAGCACCACATTTATACCGTACTTCATCAACATTAATATCTTCATAAAAAGAAGGTGGATAACCATAATAAACCCAAAGGAATGAACAGATTTGCATTTTTTCTTCGGGCTTTTTCAATTGTTTATGCCCGTTGGCAGTAATCTCTACAATCTCTCCCGCCCCGATAAATTTATCTGTTTCGTAACCCAGATTAGGAAAAGCGCATGTTTCAAAACTTGCAGCATATCCATCATTTTTTTTACCAATAATTACAGGTGTCCGCCCCAATTTATCTCTTGCTGCAATAATACTGTTTTCGGTTAAAATTAACATGGAACATGAACCTTTCACCAAATCATATACATTTTGGATTCCAGAGACAAAATCTTTCCCTTCGGCTATAAGCATAGCAACCAATTCAGTAGGATTTACTGCTCCCTGGCTGTTTTCTGAAAATGTTCGGCATTGTTTCATATATCGATCTTCCAATTCGTCGATATTAACAATTTTACTTACTGTTGCTACAGCAAATTTTCCTAAATGCGAAGTAACGACCATTGGCTGAGCCTCCGTATCACTTATTACGCCTATACCTAAATTTCCAGAAAACTTATGCAAATTGCTTTCGAACTTATTTCTGAAATATCCGTCTTCCAAACTATGAATGGAACGTTGAAAACCTTTTTCGGATGAATAAAAAGCCATTCCGGCACGTTTGGTGCCTAAATGCGAATGATAATCTGTACCGTAAAAAACATCTGTAACACAATCTGATTTTGAAATACTGCCAAAAAAGCCACTCATTATTCTTATATTTTTATTTTATAGATTTTAGCAGTCAAAAGTATTCGTTTTTATACGATTTAGAAAATATAGTTGATAAAAGCAGCTTTTTTGTTGATATTTTCTATTAATACATAATTTATTATTGATATTCAGATTATTTTTTTAAGGGAAGCCTGCTATAAGCAAGTGTTTTTT
>JAWLEM010000002.1:0-46074 GCA_041686115.1 Bacteroidales bacterium | reverse complement strand
CATAAAAGCTTTTCAGCTAAACAGCATTGCTTACCTTTTAAAGCCTATAAGGAAAAGTGAGCTGGAAGACAGTTTGCAGAAATATAAAAAATTAAAATCAGCCTTTTCTATTGATTTTGAAAGTTTGCTGGCAGGTATACAAGACAAAAAACCAGACTATAAAAAGCGTTTTTTGATACAAATTGGTGATAAAATTAAAAAAATTGAAGCCAGCGAAATAGCGTGGTTTTATGCACTCGAGAAAAATGTTTTTTTAAAAACATTCCAGGGTGGTTCCAAGGCTGTAGATTACACCCTGGATGCATTAGAAGCTGTTCTAGACCCGGAACTATTTTTCAGAATCAACAGAAAATATATTGTTCATATGGATGCTATACAAAGTATGACAGCCTTTTCGCGTGGCAGGGTAAAACTAAAGCTTAATCCGCCGGCAGATGACGAAATGGAAACCATTGTAAGCATAGAAAGAGCTTCTAATTTTAAAAAATGGCTGAACAACTAAATATTATTAAGTATGGAGTTTAATTACGATTTAATCGAGCAAAAATTGCTAACATGCTGGAGCCAGAAAACAAGCAGTAAATATTCAAAACAAAACCCATACAGTGGCCAGTGTGGTGTAACTGCACTGGTAATCAATGACTGGTTTGGGGGAAAAATACTAAAAACAAAAGTTAATAATCAATGGCATTTTTATAACCTGATAAACGGGAAACGAGTCGATTTTACAAAAAACCAGTTCGATTTTCAACTGGATTATAATGATATTGAAACAACCAGGGAAGATGCTTTATCAGATACAAATGAATTTCAATATAACGAGTTAAGATGCCGGTTTGAAGCCTTAAAATAAAAAATCTATATAAAATCAAATATATGTTTTGAAACTATTCAACAACTTCATTGCCTCATCCGATGTAGACTCAATAATCTTTCTGGAATCCTTTGAATGCATAAAATCTGAATATCCGGGGATTTTTCCGGATTGTTCTTTACTTAGCTTATAGTATCCCATGGTCCAATCAGGGAATGCACGCTTTTTTATTGATTCTTCTAATAATAATACTACATTGGAATGCCGTTTGTCATTCTTTATTTTTTCAAATAAGTTTTGAATAATATTCGTCTTTCCTTCTATAAGCTGAATAAATGTCCCATCATTATATAGAAGTAAGCCTGTAACTTTCTGAAGTTTATTTCTTTTCCGAATATCAACCAATAATTCATCAAGGCCTTTTTCTGATAAAACTTTATCAGAAAAACTTACATAAACAATATGCATTAAATCTTTCATAATCGTATAATCACGCAATTTATTAATATAAAACCAAAGATCAGATACAAATGTTTAAAATAAAGCTTAAATTACGTTATTCTGTTGTTATACCCTACCTTGCCCCACCAAACGTTAAATATCTTATCCAAAAACAATTCTGATTTAAAATATTTATTCTATCTTTAAACTTCTGATTAAAAAAATGATCTAATAATTTATTAAACCCTATTTCAAATTAAACCTTACACTATGAAAAACAAAATTTTATTACTATCCACAGCAATAATATTTTCATTGTTGTGGTCATGTTCGCAAGGCCCGGTATACAAAGAGGGCAAAACATACAATGGTTTCAAACTTGTTGAGAAAAGATTTGTTGACGAAGTTAATGCCAATTGTTTATACTTTATTCATGAAAAAAGTGGTGCAAAATTAATGAAAATTGCAGCCGATGATGCGAATAAACTTTTTAGCGTATCATTTAAAACTACTCCCGAACACGACTATGGCACTCCGCATATTATGGAGCATTCGGTATTAAACGGCTCGGAAAACTTCCCTGTAAAAAGTCCATTCGACCTTCTTGTAAAAGGGTCATTAAATACATTTATCAATGCCATGACAGGATCAGACTATACTGCATACCCTGTTGCCAGCATGAATGACAAGGATTATTTTAACCTGATGCATGTTTATATGGATGCTGTTTTTAAACCCCGTATTTACACCGATCCAAAAATCCTGAAACAAGAAGGATGGCATTACGAGCTGGATGATATTGATGGCGACATTGTTTATAAAGGTGTTGTTTATAACGAAATGAAAGGTGCTTTTTCCAGTCCTTACAGAGAATTGAGTTATCAAGTAAACAAAATCCTTTTCCCTGACAATACCTATGGAGCATCATCAGGAGGTTACCCAACAGCAATTCCTGAACTTACTTATGAATATTTTAAAAATTTCCATGAAAAATATTATCATCCATCCAATAGCTTTGTTTTATTATATGGAGATGCCGATTTAGATAAAGAATTACAATTTATTGATCAGGAATATTTCTCCGGGTATGAAAAATCTGAAGAAAAGGTAGAAATTCCTATCCAAAAACCATTTGAAGAGAAAAAGGTTGCAGAAAAACCGTACAGTGTTCCCGAAGGAAGCGAGACCAAAGATAAAACATTCTTAAGTTACAGTTTTGTAGCAGGACTAAATACAGACCAGGAACTGGTTATGGCATTAAATATTTTAAGAGAAGCGCTTGTAAATCACGAGTCGGCGCCACTGCGCATTGCATTGCAGGAAGCAGGAATTGGAAAAGATGTCAATGCATGGGTTAGTAACGGAAAGCAAAATGTTTTTCAAATAATGGTTCAAAATGCTAACCCCGAAGACAAAGAAAAATTCGATGAAATTGTTTTTAATACACTTCAAAAAGTTAGTAAAGAGGGTTTTGATGATAAAACCATTGAAGGAATTGTAAACCGATTAGAATTCCGTTTAAGAGAAGGAGACTCTTCGCAGAAAGGTTTAATGTACCTTTTCTCTATTAAAAACGGGCTTCTGTTTGCCGACGATCCATTTATGGGATTAGAATTTGAAACTCCACTGGCTAATGTTAAAGAAGGAATTGAAAATGGAATGCTCGAAAAAATTGTTCAGGAGCAACTCATTAATAACCCGCATGCACTGTTAATGGTTTTAAAACCACAGCCGGGACTCGAAAATGAAATTGCTGAAAAAACCAGAAAAGAATTAGCTGAATACAAAGCCAGCTTAAGTAAAGAAGAACTGGAAAAATTGATAGAAGAAACCAAAGAGCTAAAAGAGCATCAAAAGAAAGAAGATTCGCCGGAAGCTATTGCTACCGTTCCAATGCTTTCTCTTTCCGATATCAGCAAAGAAGTACAATGGTACGAAGCGGCAGAAAAAAAGGTAGCTAACGTACCTATTCTGCATTACGAAGATTTTACCAATAATATTGTTTATGCAAACCTCTATTTTGATCTGCGTGCATTACCACAAGACTTAATTCCTTATGGTAAACTTTTATCAGAATTAATGGGCGTTTTAAATACAGAGAATTATTCATTTGGCGAACTCGACAATGCTCTTAATATCAATACCGGTGGATTTAACACTTATCTGAACTCTTACCTTGAAAACAATTCAGACGATAAGCTTATCCCTAAATTTATGGTTAATGCTAAAGCAACGGTAGATAAAACCGATAAACTTTTTGAATTAACTGCAGAGATTCTGAATCATACAAAATTTGATGACATTGATCGTTTAAAAGAAGTAATGACTCGTCATCAGTCGCAGGTAGAATCAGGTGTGAAAAATAATGGAGTGGGAGTTGCAACAACCAGGATAAATTCCTATTACAGCAACGAAGGCATGTTTAACGAGTTAACCGGAGGACTAACTTATTATGATTTTATTACTGCACTAACAGATAATTTCGATGCAAAAAACCAGGAAATTATTGAAAAATTGCAGCAAACTGCTAAACTGCTTTTCAATAAGAATAATCTTATTGCTAATATAACCTGCTCAAAAGATAATTATCCAACCTATAAGAAAGAACTTGAAAGTTTCGTTTCCACATTGTCCGAAGAAGATGTTCAATTAATCGACTGGACCTTTGACTTTGAAATAAGGAATGAAGGGTTAATGTCTTCTTCAATGGTACAGTATGTAATCAAAGGATACGATTTTAAAGAGCTGGGATATGAGTGGGATGGTAAAATGCGTGTGCTAAATCAGGTTATGTCGCGTGATTATTTACAAAACAAGATTCGTGTAATGGGAGGAGCCTATGGCGGATGGGCACGATTTGCCCCCTCAGGAAATGCATTTTTTGCATCTTACCGTGATCCAAACTTAAAGGAAACGCTTGAAAATTATGATGCTGCCCCTGAGTTTTTAGCCGGATTTGATGCCGACGAAACAGCTATGACAAGGTTTATTATTGGTACAATTTCAAACATCGACCGCCCAACAACAGCATCGCAACGTGGTTGGATGGCTGTAAATAATTATTTTACCAAATCAACCAAAGAAGAGCTGGAACAAGAGCGCAATGCAATCCTTAATACTACACTCGAAGATATTAAATCTTACGAAAAAATGATTAAGGACATCATGGACCAGGATGTAATTTGTGTTTATGGTAACGATCAAAAGATTAAAGCACATAAAGATTTATTTAAAGAGATTAAGCATATCACAAAATAACTTTATAGAAAAATCTTAACAGGCTGATTTATAAGCGTGCCGTAACAATTTGTTGCGGCACGTTTTGTATTATAAATTTTTATCATTTGATTTATTTTCTATCATTTAAAATATTAATTTTATACTTTCATTAAAACCTGTTAAAATGAAACGACCATGAATTTTAACATTTTATAATAAACACGAAAATGATTAAAATTCATCGGGAGTTCCTGAATGTGAAGTCCCGAAAGTTTTCGGGATTATTTTCTTCATTTTCAATAAAACTAAAAATTTCAAACAGATGAAAGCTTCGAGAATTACAAACAGCCTGCTTGTCTCTTTTGCTGTAGTTTTAATATTTATTTATGGTAAAGATTTAATTTTACCATTTATTATAGCCCTGATTTTTTGGTTCTTGATCAAAGAAATTCGCGACTTATTAAAAAGAATAAAATATGTCAATAAAGTCCCAACAATAATCCTAAATGCAATTGGTTTTGCAGTGATATTTGCCATCCTTGGCGGGGTAGGGAAAATTCTGGCCATGAATATTCAACAGTTATCGAAAGAACTTCCGGCTTATCAAAAAAACATTACCGATATTACCGCTTCTATTAATCAGACTTTTAATATTGATGTAGTTGATTCTATTAAAGAATTTTTAGGCGAATATGAATACACCAAACTACTTTCTGTTCTGTTCAATTCCATAACAGACCTTTTTGGAGACGCCCTTTTAATTGTTGTATACACCCTGTTTTTATTACTTGAAGAACCTTTCTTTTCGCGGAAAATCAATGCCATTTATGCCGATAAAGATGATCAGGACGATGTGATTGAAATTCTCGCAAAAATAGACAAATCCATTGGCCAGTATATTTCCATAAAAACACTGGTGAGCCTGCTTACCGGGTTTCTAAGTTACTTTGCATTGTTATTCTTAAATATTGATGCTCCAATATTTTGGGCGTTTTTAATTTTTGTTCTCAACTATATTCCAACGGTTGGGTCGCTGGTAGCAACCACTTTCCCCGCATTTTTTGCCATGCTGCAATTTGGCGAAGTTATGCCCGGGATTTGGGTTCTAATTATTGTTGGAGCCATTCAGCTCATTGTTGGAAATTATATAGACCCGAAATTTACAGGAGACTCTTTAAATATAAGCCCCCTGATGATCATTTTTGGTTTAGCTTTCTGGGGTGCTATTTGGGGTATTATCGGCCTGTTTTTAAGTGTTCCTATTACCGTAATGCTTATTATCATTTTATCGGAAATACCATCAACAAGGCCTATCGCCATTCTTTTAACCAAAGACGGAAGAATTGGCAGTGAGGATGATTGATTTTAAAATTGTTCTTCGATTCCAACTTCTACAACGCCTTTTATAAACATTGAATGCCTCCGGCATCATTTTGGATAATTTGTGGCTGCTTTGCAACAAAAAACCGTTTCGAATACATTTAGCTGCACAAACCCCAAATCGAAGACACGCGGTGTGCTGAGCGTGTCGAAGTATCATCACGAGCATAGCGAAGTGATCTGTTACAAGCTGCTGCTGCGGGTAATTGGAGCAGATCGCTTCGTCGTCCCGATAGCTATCGGCACGGGACTCCTCGCGATGACGGCTCTGAATGAGCGCCCGCGAAGAAGTTGAAACGCAGACGGAACGCGACCCCGGAGGTGTCGAATATGTCAGCAAAAAAAGAAAAAAAGATAAATTAATTAATAACAAAAAGAATGATTAATTTTTATTCACCAACGGCAGTATAATCAAAGCCACAGCGCCAAAAAACAGATACACCAGATTGGTAAAAGTATGGGCAATTAAAGCAAAAACCATCCCGTCCTGGCTGCTGATTCCAAATAGCAATAAACATTGAATAACCACATAATGCCAGGCGCCAATACCTCCCTGAATGGGTAGAATAAATGCAAAAGTAGCAATGGCAAAAGTAAAGGCTGCATTGCCCAGAGTTAAATCCCGGGTTGGTTCATACGCAAAAAACATTACATATAGCATCAATAACCAAAAAAAATAAATCAGAAAAGTCTGAAAAATATACATTCCTTTCCCCTTTATGGATACAATGGTTTTAAAACCTTCAGAAAAGTCCATTTTCACTTGATGAATTTTTCTTCTAAACTTTTTAAAAACATTGAGCTTATACAACACAAAAAGCAATAAAACAATAAAAATAATTGCTGATGAATAGATGATGACCTTTGATTTATATTCGGAGAACTCCAAATTAATATTAGCTGATTGAAATAGTTTTTGTATCACAGGAAATTGCCATGCCAGCAAAACAAAAAACAAAAAAATTAATGCGGCAAAATCGGTAATCCGTTCTATAAAAACAGTGCCCACCAGTTTAGTAAAAGGTACTTTATCATATTTGGTAATCACGCCACAACGGGCAATTTCTCCTCCACGGGGAATAACCAGGTTGGTAAAAGCCAACACCATAACCGATAAAAACAAATTTAAATTCCCGGGCTGATAACCCATTGGAGCAATAAGCTTTTTCCAGCGATATGCTCTCGTAAGCTGACTTAACAGATTAAAAACCAACGATAGCAATATCCATCCATAAGCCAGATGTCCTAATTCAGATTTTATCTTACTAACATTAAGGTCTTTATAAACATACCAAAATAATGCAGCACCGATAACAAAAAAAATCCCCGACTGAATGATTTTTCTCTTTTTCATAGCATGTAGTTTTCCAACAATCGGGAATTATTCTTTAAACTTTCCGTTTTTTATTAATGATTGGATATTTTCGTTTAACTCTGAATGTAACTGCTTTATTCTCTCTTTCACTTTTTCGTTTTGCGAATTAAACGATGATTCAATCCGTTTGGTAATTAAATCGTAATTTTTTAACAGGGTAGATGCGATTTCCTGTCCTTCGCTGATAAATTCCATGGTGGCTTTCATCGGAGTCGTTTTTTCATATTTTGTAGGGTGGGTTAATCCATCTAATACGCTGAACTTTAACTTTTTGCCATAAGCCTGAAAATAAAGGTTGATATACGTTTCAACACCAAACCGGATATCACGAATATCTTCCAGGATAGGTACAATATCTTTTTTTAGCATCGCTCTTTCACCGGTAAGCCCTTTAAATGGATTAATGCGAAAATCAATCAGCGTTTCCGAAGGTTGCCCCAGCACCATGTCTGCCTCTTCATTAAATATTGGGTTGAGCAGCTGGTCAAAATGTACTTTTTTAATATTGGTAATATCAGCATCAAAAAATAAAATAATATCGCGGGTTGCATTTTCAACACCTACAACCATGGCATAACTTTTTCCTTTATTTTCATCCAACCTGATATAATTTAAAGGAATATCTTTTTGTAAATCCTTTATGATTTCTTGTGTGGCATCTTCTGAGCCATCATCTACCACAACAATTTCGCTTTCTTGATTAAACCGGTGGCACGATTCTATTACATATTTAATGGTTGGCTCTTCGTTGTAAGCGCAAATAACAATACTTACATCTTTTTTATCCATATTGGGTAATTTTAATGATTGTTTTGTTTCGTTTTTATTTTTTATATACTGAGAACGTTACTCTGCGAAAAATAGTGTTTCCTTCAGGAACCAACTCAACAGGTACTTTTTCTCCCTTTTTGTTTACCAGATTCCCTTTTAGCTTAACAATTGGTTCATCCCAGGGATGAAGCACTATTTCATCATCAATACCTGACTCAAATTCAAAATCCGAATCCGGCATTATTTTATATTTCCAGCCTTCTCTGTTTTTTGCTTTTAACTTGTATCTGTAGAATCCACTTTGTTTATATTCTTTTATAGTATCCATTTTATGTTCAAATGGCAAAGCAAAAACCAAAGGTCCGTGTTGTAAAAAATACCCTCCGCCTTTTACTGTTTTTGATGAAGGCTGACGGATTTTTTGTGTCTCAAATTTAAAATGAACAATAAATTTATCATTTTTTTTCCATTTTTTAGTAATAACCAAATGGCTTTTTTCATCGCGAATATCGGCTCCCTCAATTTTTGAAACATCAATATCGGAGCAACCATGGGGCTTTCGTAAAATAAGTGGAAATTCTGTTGGTTTTTCAGGGTTAATTGTAAATTCAACCCTCCCTGAAAAAGGATAGTTGGTTTTCTCTTCGATATGCACATCAACATTTTTTACCGTGGTATTTACTTCGCACGGGCCATAAAGCGTAGCCACCAGCCCATCATTTTCGATATCTTTCATCCACATTCCTTCAACATAATAAGGCATAAGTCTGCCACCATTAAGCACACAACATGAAGCCGCCCGATGATTAGCATCGTAGGTTTCCCGGTGTCCAATTTCATTATGGTTTATTTTTATCCGGTTATCGGATGTAAGGTATGATAATCCTTTAAGAACAGGGAATCTTGAACCCTGGCCGGCATTAAAAACCATCTTTTCAATTTTATCGGCGAGGTCAAAAACTCCGTTAAAAGCAATCATTTTATTCAAAGGGCTAATCATTTCAGCTATACCACAATACTCGTAATGTTCATCAGCCGTTCCTTTTCGCCCCTTAACCCATTCATCGCAACGCATTGCACCGCCTGGAGTTAAGTGGTAATTCAATTTTTCAACACTCATATCTGATGCATGGTCAAGTTCCGGATTATCATTAATCGCTGCTATAAAGTGCGGAACAAAAATGCCCTCAGCCACATGTGCTCCATGTTTTCTAAAATACCGTGAAGTATCAAGTAGCATTTGCATTTTTAAATCATCATCGCGGACTTTTCCATTGTTGAAATCATCATATAATTTCACAGCAGCCTTTAAATAAATATCATCTCCGGTTATTCGAAATAGCCATTCGAGATTTTCGAAAAATCCAACGCCATGTGATACACCACCCCCTTTAGACGTTTTTGTGAAATAATTTCGATCTTTATATTCCGATATAATTAATTTTGCTGCCTTTTCTGCTGCTGACAACACTTTTTTATCTCCCGTGTATTCATAATAAGCAAGCATAGGCATCAAAATCCGGCTTGTAGTCCAAAGTTCTCCATTTCCTTTTAAATGGTTAAATCGGCATGTCGGCTCATCGCAATTCTCATAAATTCCAATGTAGCCATCTTCGCCTGCATTTTCAACAATTTCATCTATCCATCCTTTTGCCTGCTCTATATACTCATCGTTACCGGTTAAAAAAGCCATCCGAATTACAGCATCTTTCCAGTATCCTTCATGCTCGCCACTCCACCATTCTTTTACTATTTTATATTGTTTCTCGCTGCGGCGATTTTGTTTTACAAATAAATTATGCGTTACAGTATGATGCACCTGGTCAAACTGCCCGATATAGCCATCGGTTAAGTCCCGATGTAGTTGTTCTTTAATCCATCCTGCTGGTTTAATCTCTCCCGCTTTTAAAATTGTATATCTATAAATTTCGTTCATATGCTCCTCTGCACTGCTATTTAAAAAGTTCAACACTAAAATTAAAACTATCAATATTCTCATCAACAATCTAAAAAACATCAAAATACATACCTCCTTTTTATTGTAATTCATTGATTATATTATACGAAAAAAAATTTGCAATTAAAAATGATGCTCACAAAAACCAATAATCCTAAACAATATCATCACATAAAAACAAACAAAACAGTCTTTTTTTTGTTTGAAAATAAAAACAATACACCATGGAAGATAAAATAATTCATTCGGAAGTTTTTGATTTTGCTAAGAAAGTAAACTATTCGAGCGATGGAATAGTAAGTAAAAAAATCATTCAAAAACCTGTTGGTAACGTTACTTTGTTTGCTTTTGATCAAGGACAGGAGTTGAGCGAACATTCTGCTCCATTCGATGCACTTATCCAGGTTTTAGAAGGTACAGCACAAATTATTATTGATAAAAAACCGTACGAAGTGGCAGAAGGGCAATCGATTATTATGCCTGCCAATATTCCACATGCAGTAAAAGCACCTTCAAAATTTAAGATGTTGCTTACCATGATTAAAGAATAAACGAAAGAAAAATGAAAACAATACTACATAAATCCGATAGCAGGGGACATGCCGATCATGGTTGGTTAAAAACCTATCATACATTTAGTTTTGCCAGCTATTACAATCCGGAAAGAATTCATTTTGGCGCATTACGGGTTTTAAACGACGATACCATTGCTGCAGGCGAAGGGTTTGGTACACACCCGCACGATAATATGGAAATTATAACCATTCCGTTGTATGGCGACCTGGAACATAAAGACAGCATGGGAAATGCCGGTATAATAAAAAGCGGAGACCTGCAGGTGATGAGCGCCGGTTCAGGAATTCAGCACAGCGAATTTAATGCCAACCCGGATAAAGACGTTAAATTACTTCAGATTTGGGTTTTCTCCAATAAAAAAGATGTAGAACCACGTTACGATCAAATCTCAATTAGTGATATTGCTAAAGAAAACGAGTTATTCCAGATATTATCTCCCGATAAAAACGACGAAGGTGTTTGGATTCACCAGGACGCTTGGTTTCATATGGGAAACCTAAAATCAGGATGGCAGGGAGAATATCAACTCAAAGGCAAAAATCATGGCGTATATATTTTTGTTATCGAAGGAAGCATTTCGATTGAAAATCAACAATTAAATAAACGCGACGGGTTGGGAATATCAGAAATCAAAAACTTTGGTATTTCGGCAAGCGAAAATAGTAAAATATTACTCATGGAAGTCCCAATGAAAATAAACTAAAAATCAAAAGTATGAGCAAAACAAAAATTAATTTAATTGAAGACGGGCCATTATTTGTTGATGGTAAAATAGAATTAAAAGACAGTAAAGGGAAAGTAATTGCTACTGAAGAAAACACTTATCTATGCAGATGCGGTGGATCGAAAAACAAACCTTTTTGCGACGGAACCCATAAAGAGAATGGATTTAAAGGTTAAACAAGCCTGACAACAACAAACCGGGGTTGCATGAAAATTTAGTGCTAATTGAATTTTCGTACACCCCCTTTTTTTTAATTCATTAAGAAATTATAATTTTGAGCTTCTAAAATTAACAGCTCAAAATAGATGAAATTATTTTTTGCTACATTATTGGCCATTATTTCTCTCCATGTATATTCCCAACCCTATATTTTGTCGGATCAAAAAGCTGTTGGTGAAATTGAGCAGCAATTGAACATGATTTATAATTTTCAGTTTGATCAATTTGATTCGTATTACCAAGAAATATCATTAAAATATCCTGAACATCCGCTTCCTGATCTATTTTACTCCATAAAAATTTATTGGCAGCATTTTCCGGTAACCACGCAAAGCGATTACCACCAAATGTATGTTGATTTGATAAGTCAAGCCATAAATAAAGCAGATGCCTTGCTGGAAAAAGACAAAAACAATATCGAAGCCAGTTTTATAAGCCTGATGTCAAGATTATTGCTGATGCAATACTATGCCGACAATCATCAATCATCGGAAGTTAGACCTTATGTTCGCAAAGCCTACCAACTAACAAAAAAGGGCTTTGATTTAACTGACGAGTTTACAGATTTCAATTTCTCTACCGGTTTATACAACTATTATCGCGAAGCTTATCCCGAAAAACATCCTGCTTATAAACCCATCGCATTTTTTTTTCCTTCAGGCGACAGGGAGCTTGGATTTAAGCAACTCGAATATACATGGAAACATGGCATATTTTTAGATGCCGAGTCATTATCATTCCTGGTTTTTATCAGCCTTAATTTCGAAGGCAACTACCATAAAAGCGCCCGGTATACCCGCGAGTTACACCATGAATACCCCGACAACCCGCTATATCTTTCATACAGAATAAGAACATTGCTTTTGCTGGAAAGATATAACAGGGCGGAACAGCTAGTTGAAAAACTGGAAAAGAATCAATTTTATAATGATTTTTTCAGGATGATGGCCAATATTTACAAAGGAATACTCGAAGAAAAAAAACATAAAAATTACAGCAAGGCAGAACAACATTATTTATCGGCCATTCGGCTGTCGGAAAAATACCTGCCTTTTGCCAACGGACGAATTTCGTATGCGTACTTTGGATTATCGAGAATCTGGAAGAATAAAGACCCAGATAAATCGTCGGATTATCGTAAAAAAGCATTGGATTTATCCAGCTACAAGCATCTGACTTTTGATTGATTTAAATGATCCGGAATCTTAATTTTTTATTATTTTAGCCATCCAAACAACAAAAAATGAAAAACCGATTTAACAACCTTACATCTAAAGAGTGGCTGCCTTTCCAGAAATCATGGTTTAAATACACCGATGATGAAACGTTATACAAACAAAATATCCGGTTTTTCATTAAATTCGATGACGCAGAAAAAGAACCCAATCTTTTATTTTGGGGCTCTGCCAAAAAACTAAAAACCATCCAAAAACTTGAGAAGGAATTAAGCTTTAACCTGTTTACTCCTGATACGGTTTCAAAAAAAGATGTATTGCAATTTGTTTTAATCGATTTTAGAGACTTTTTGCATGAAGATTCATCTTTCAATAACTATTTAAAGCTCAAAAAGCAGGTTTTGGATTTCATTTTTACTTTAAAAAATAATCTTGCACACCGGAAATTTATATCCATCCACACTCCAAATCTTTATCACAACAATAAATTTTATCCGGTAGCCTGGGATTTGGCCAAAACAATCAGCTCATTTTACAGTCTGAAAGATGAAAAAATTGGTTGTTTTGAACAGGAAAACAAAAACGAAAGGATTGACTTTTTTAAAACATCAGAAAATCATTTTTACAGTCTGTATTTCAGAAATGATGAAAAAAGCCAGTATCAAATAAGCAATCACACTTTCCCTTTTTTCGAGCATAATACACAAATCAACAACAAAAAAGAATTTAATATTTTCCCATCGTGGTATATTTTAAAGCCCAAGCCACGTAAAAAGAATGAAATATTGCATCCTGCTAAATATCCCGAAGATTTGGCAGAAATGCATATTAAAGCATTTACAAAGGGTGACGAAAATGTTTTCGATCCTATGAGTGGCACCGGAACAACACAACTTGCAGCCATGATGCTAAACCGAAATGGTTACGGCACCGAATTAAGCGATTTCTTTTGTGATATTGCCAACGAGCGGTGTAAGCACTTTAAAACCGAAAATGCAAATACTGCTGAATACAAAATCCTGTGTAAAGATGCCCGAAAAATTAAACCCAAAGATTTTCCGTCGATTGATTATATCATTACATCTCCTCCGTATTGGGATATGTTAAACATGAAAGGCGCCGAAAACCAGGCAAAAAGAATAAAAAAAGGGTTGCAGGTCAACTATTCTGATAATAAAGAAGATCTCGGAAATATGAGCGATTACCATGATTTTCTTAATGATTTAACCAAAATCTATTATAATTTGATCAATTTACTGAAACCGGGTGGTTACATGACTATTGTGGTAAAAAACATCAAGAAAAAAGGAAGCAACTACCCATTTGCATGGGATTTATCCCTGAAACTACAGGAAAAGATGATTTTACTTCCAGAAACCTTTTGGTTGCAGGATGATATCTCAATTGCACCCTATGGTTATGGAAATACCTTTGTGAGTAATACATTCCATCAATATTGTTTGACTTTTCAAAAGCCATTATAATGCGTTTTGACTATTAGCAATCTTAAATATGCCTTTTAGAAAAATTTTCCGGGCCACGTAATCCGATTAAAAATTAAAAGCTTTCAACATCGAAACCGGCAGTGTTGCATTCTTAATTCGGGTCCATATTACTCCATCCATAAATTTTAAAAGCTGAGTTTCGCCCTTTCTTATTTTCTCGTACCAAAAAGGTTTTTGGTAATTCTGAAAATTATTATCATTGAGAGAGTTGGTAGGTTTAAAAAAATTCCACCGCTCAGCATCTGCATATCCGGCAATCACTAAGTTGGGAAAATCACGAATTATAAGCGATAACTTTTCATCTTTTAATGCACTCATCTTACTCCAAAACCATTTTTCTTTAAAAGGTTTTTCTTTAAAAGTATTTCCTCCATATTTATTGGCTAACTGTTGCAAAAAATCAATTTGCTGTTGGCTTAACCGAATGGATAAAAACTGTTCTCTGCTTTTTTTATCCGTTGATTTTAAAAAGGTAAATAAAAACCGAACACCTTTGGTTGATTCATAGATCTTTTCGTTGCGTTTGGACCACTGATCTTTTGAGTGCCGGTCCGGAACCAATGCAGGTAAATCGGTATAATTAATACTTTGTAAAACATTTCCATCGTGATGGATAAAATTATTTTTAATGTCCCACTCATAACCATCCAACAAAAAATCGCGATGATCTGTTTGATAAAACGGGGTTGATGGTGTATTAAAGTCAGCAGCGATTCCGTTCTCAGAACAATAATAAGCAAACAAATTTTCAGCCAGTTTCCCTTTAGCAATGTTTTCAATTCTTTTTTCCAGATTTTCAAGATGCATCCGGTTAATCGTAAAGGGTATCGAAATAATAGCATACTTTGCAGATTCCTTTATTAAAGAATAATAAACCTGCGAAGGAATATAATCTACAATTATAATTTCAGATTCTTTCATCGAAAATTATTGATTAATCGTAACATGAGAAAACCCAATAAGGAACCTGCAAAATAATAAGGAAAATCGCTCCATGCAAATGAGTTTCCTATAATGGCCTGTCCGAAAAAATTAGCCCGAATAATTGCAAGTATTTCATGGTCGAGCAATTGCAAAAACTCAAGCATACAGGTAATGATTAAAACCCAGGCAGAAATCTTTATTGGTTTTACAACGGGTAATAAAATAAAGAATAATAAAATCCAGAACACTTCATAAAAAACTCCCCCCAGCTTATTGTTTACCCATTCAAGACCAACTCCCGAGTAAATTTTTGTATAAAATCCCACCGTAATCAAAAAAAGAAGCAAGAGAACGGCAAGTAATTTTTTTTTAGTTAATGGCTGCATAAGCATAATAAGCTTTTTGAGAGAAATAAATTTTTAGGTCCATTTCTGCTTTCATAAAATTAAGAATTTTTGGAGTAAAAACGCTTTACATAGATCTCAATTTTTTGTATCTTAATCATCTTCAAACCTTTTTAAAGATTTGCAATATGAAAAAAATCTACTTTATACTACTATTGAGCTTAATGGCATTAACACTACAGGCTCAATTCGTAATGCAAAATAACACACATGTTTTACGCTCGGGAGATGAGCACTATTTTAATATTTGCAACAATACTGAAGAAGGCCCGTCGGGGCCGGCTCAAATTTGGGATTTTTCAGAGCTTGAAACCCAATCGCAACTAACCAGCTATATGTATCAACCGGATAAAACACCCCATGCATTCGATATTCCTGAAGCAAATGCTGTATTAGAAGAGTTCGACACCCAATTTTATTTCAGAACATCGCCAAATATGATTGAGCAATACGGAACAGTATCTAAAAACAATACCATTACCAGGTACAACAAACCATTTGTTAAAATGATTTTCCCGTTTAGCTACGGCGATATTTATTCAGGCGATTTTTCAGGAACAGTTGAAGGAAACAATAATTATCAGGCAACTTTTACCGGTAGTTATACACTGGAAGCGGATGCATATGGCACACTAATTCTGCCCAACAATACTTATCATCATGTGTTGCGGATTAAAACATACAAAGAACAATGCTTTAATAACAGCGGATGCAACTGCGGAACCATTTCGTACAAATGGTATGCAAAAAATATCCGTTATCCGGTGTTAACCATTATAAAAACCCACTCCAGCTCGGGCGAAAGGGTCATAAGAACAGCCTATTATTCAAAAATTAAAGAACCAAAAGCTGAAGAAATAAACAATCCTTTATGGGATGAAACGATACAAGCCAAAGTTTATCCTAACCCATTTGAAAATGAATTTAAAATTAATTATCAACTGGCTGTGGATTCTGACATCACTATAGAAATTTACGATAATTCAGGAAGGAAAGTGCATACCATAAGCCGGAAAAATCAAAAAGCAGGATATTATAACGAGATCATTAAAAAAGATGATATCGGTGAGCAGTTAGGTATGTTTCATATCAGGATTTTTGCCGGGGACAGCCATATTACTAAGACGGTGGTAAGGAGTGAGTAAAATAATAATAATGGAACACTGTTTTTTATTTAGCTATAAGTCAATTGAAAGCGGCAGGCAATAGAAGCAGCAGTAGGCAGCAGCAGTAAGTAGTTGACATTTTAGTATAATAAGTTAGAATATTGGATGTGCAAAGCACCTAAGCTACACTTTTAAAAAATAATACATAAACCAGGATATTATTTTGGATCTTTCAGCGTTCCTCCTATAGCTACACCCGCACTCATGAGTACCAAGTTTTTTACAATATACTGGCCTTCCAATGTAAGAACAAAAGGAACCTGTACAAAAACTTCATTCGGAAACAGGAAAATAGGCGTTAAGGTGCCCAGCATCTGAAGGAAAAGCAGAAGAATAATTTCTCTTAGAAATAATCCCGTAATTAATCCAATACCAACAATAACTTCCCATAGAGCAAGACCATTAATTATAAAAACATCGGAAAACCATCCGAATGTAAGTAAATTGATGGTTTCTATGGCTAGTATTTCTGCAGGGCTGGCGCCCTGAAAAAATTTAAGCGCCCCGAACCAAAGAAAAATAATTCCTACACTCCAACGTAAAAATATAGGAGCTTTTTCTCGCATCCAAGCCCTGATACGAACATCTAATTTTCTTGTATAACTAGTATTGATAAGCATAGTGTTATTATTATATTAATTAGAATTATTCTAAATTATTTGTTAACTAATTAACAGAGGCGGGTAAAAAATGTTCAATGAGATAAGGAATAAATTAGGTAGTGGCAGTAACCAGCGGCAGTAACCAGTGCCAGGAGGCAGGATACAAGTAGAAAGTAGTAAATAGTAAGAAGTAAGTAATAGTTAGAAGTCTGAAAGACGAAGGCAGATTGGCTGGTTTACAAACAAACTCAGTGGGACTCTGTGTCATACTCTGTGTATACTCTGTGGTAAAAAATATATTTTCATTAACCATAGCGCCACATTGTTTGAAGGCAGGTTTATGGTTCTTTTAAATAATTAATATTAACTTTTAATCCCAAAAAGATGCTAAAACCACCGTTTTCGTTTCATATACCAAATCATTAAACCCGTAAGGACAATCATGATACCCCAAACAGCAGTATAGCCATATTTCCAACTCAGTTCGGGCATGTTTTCAAAGTTCATTCCGTAAATTCCGGCAACAAACGTTAACGGAATAAAAATAGTGGCAATAATGGTAAGGGTTTTCATTACCTGGTTTAGGCTGTTGTTCATGTTCGAGTGGTTCAGCTCTACCAGCGATTTTTGATCCTCCCGAAAAGTTTCCATCGATTCGTATACAAATTTTACATGATCGAGCAAATCCTGCCAGTACTTGTAGTTATCTTCTTCAATTTGGGCAGGCTCTTCTTTTATAAGGTTAATGATGGCTTCGCGCAAATGAATGATATACTTTCGTGCCGTTAAAATATTCTTTTTGAGATCATGTATTTCACCAATCTGGTTTTTATCCGGATAATCAATTAATAAATCTTCAAGTTCATCAATCCTTTGGCTAAATTTTTCTACCATTACCAGGTAATGATCCACAATGGTATCGGCCATCAGGTAAAACAAATAATCAGCACCTTTTTTTCTTACTTTTCCAATGTTTTTTAAAATCCGCTCGGTTACAGGCTTTAACAACTCCGCCCGCTGTTCTTTAAAACTGATTAAATAATGATCGCCCAGAATAAAACTGGCATGCTCAGCTTCCAGTTGATCTTCCGGGTTAATGGTAAGTATTTTAAGCGTAAAAAACACGTGCTTTTCTGAAAACTCAACCTTGGGGAGATGGTCAACATTGAGCACATCTTCGAGCATCAGGTTATGGATATCAAAAAAATTACCCGTTTTTTCAATCGATTCAACCTGGTTTAGGCTAAAAAAATGAATCCAGTTGACATGTGGTTCCTTTATGCTTTTGATGATTTCATCAGGCGACAGCTCCTGGTTGATCAATACATCCTGTTCATTAAACTGTATGATCCGAACAGCTTTTTGAGCATCTTCCTTTTTGCCGGTATAAACTAAACTACCGGGTATTTGTCCAATTTTTTGGGATATCCCGAAATGACTCATCACTTTTTGTTTTACAGATTAATTCCCCTGATATCTTTATATAAATCAACGGCATACAAATCGGTCATGCCGGAAACAAAATCTACGACGGACATTGCTTTTTTGTAAAAATTATGCCCTTCGACAGAAAACTGAGAAGGTAAAACCGATAAAATTTTCTCTGAATAACTGCTTTCAGGATTTAAAATGGCAGTCATAAACTCATCTAACAGCGTTCCGAGTACATTAAAACCAGTAAGCTCAATTTTTACCACCGACCGGTGCTTATAAATTTCTTTAATGGCCAGGCTTTTACAAATCTCGAACGCATTTTTGGTTTTCCCCTGCAATCCTTTTATCAGGCTTTGATTAAAATTCCCATCTAAAATTTCATGATGATGATGGATAAAAACCCCGGCTGTTTCGTTGATTAAACGATTAATGACCGAAGCCCTCAGGTACGCTACCTGCTCATTTACATCGGTTACTTCTTTAAAAATTTCATTTTTCAGGTTATAAAAATCCTTATCCTCATCAGGGTCAAAAAATCCCTGCAAAAGGTTAAATGTAGTTTGTGTATCAATAATTTTCAGCTTATGGGCATCTTCAATATCCATAATTTCGTAGCAAATATCATCGGCGGCTTCGACAAGAAAAACCAAAGGATGGCGGGCAAATACAAGGGGCGAATCATTCACTTTTTTCAAACCCAGCTCACAGGCAATTTTTAAAAAAGTTTCCTTTTCGGCCTGAAAATAACCAAATTTCTTTTTGCCGGCATCGGTACCATAGGGATATTTAATTAATGCCGCCAGTGTAGAGTAGGTAAGTGCAAAACCTCCTTTTCTACGGCCTGTAAATTGATTGGTTAAAAGCCGCAAAGCATTGGCATTGCCTTCGAAATTTGTAAGATCACTCCACTCTTCGGGTGTAACTGCAGCTTTTATCTTTTTCCCGTTTCCTTCGGCAAAATATTTGGATATGGCTTCCTCGCCGGCATGGCCAAATGGCGGATTTCCCATGTCGTGCGCCAGGCAGGCAGCAGATACAATGGATCCCAGCTCACTTAAAATTTCTTTGTGTTTAATATCATCCCTTTGTTTTAACTCCTGTGCTACCAGATTAGCCAACGAACGTCCTACACTGGCAACTTCCAGACTGTGGGTAAGCCGGTTATGTACAAATACACTTCCGGGCAAGGGAAAAACCTGTGTTTTATTTTGTAACCGCCGAAATGGCGATGAAAAAATAATCCGGTCGTAATCGCGCTGAAACTGCGACCGTATTTCATCTGTATTTGTAAATTCACGATTTTCAAGCCCAAATCTTTTGGCAGACAGCAATTGATCCCAATGCATCATAACAATAAATTTTTCTAAGGTAAAAGTACAAAAATTAAATCTTTTCCAGGTCATTTCGGGAGAGTTCTCCCCCGGCATCACCTGTATTTAATGTACTTTTGGGTTCAAATAGCATAACATGAGCTTCTTTAGTAGCTACAGGCCTGTGCTCCACACCTCGGGGAACAACAATGCATTCATTGGGTTTCAGGTAAACCGTTTTATTCCTGAATTCTACCGCTAATTCACCCCTGATAACAAAAAACATTTCGTCTTCATCATCATGCTTATGCCATACAAAATCACCCTTAAATTTAGCCAGCTTAACATACTGCCCATTCAGCTCAGCTACAATACGCGGATTCCAGTAATCATCAAACAAATCCAGTTTCTCGGGTATGTTGATTTTCTCCATGGTTTAAATGTATTGATGGATTATCTTTTTCAGTTTCTCATCCGTTGTTCCTTCGGCATAACCTTTGCTTATATGAACAACCTCCCGGTTTTCATCAATAAGATAAAATACAGGGAACGAGGATACCTGGTAGTTTTCTTTTACATCGTGGTTTGATTTCAATAGGGGGTATATAATCTCATTTACCTCACGGTAATGTTTTATAGCCCTTACACTTTTTGCTGTACATTCAATGGCAATAACAGCCAATTGCTCTTTGGGATATTCAGCCGACAGACGGTTTAAAAATGGAACCGAAACCCTGCAGGGGCCACAACTTACACTGGTAAATTGTAATAAAATCAGCTTACTATCCAAATCATTCAATGTAACATCGGTATTATCAGTTGACCGGAGCGTCCAGTCTGCCGCAACTTCTCCTTTGATTGGCTCCTGTTTTGTTTTTTTATTATCCACGCCCCACTCCCGGTATTCATAATCATCGGGGAGATAATCGCCAGCATTGAAATCTTCAAGGCTGTGGGTGTTTATTTCTACCTCGCTAACCGAAGATACCGAAATATCATGCGACATTTTTCGCCGCACACGGTAAGGAAGGTTGGTTTTTTTATCTATCCACAATTCATATTGAGATGTTGTTTCTCCCAAATTGTAAGGATTTTCAGGCATATGGTAAGCTCTCCCGAAAAATTCAACCTGCCGGTCTTCAAAAATGTTTAACCGGTAATAGTAAGCGCTATCCTTATGCTCAAAGCTAAGATTTATACTATCTCCGGTGTTAAGGATATAATGAATAATACTTCGGGTATAATTAAAAAAGGGTGGTGAAAGCGGCCTAAATTCCAGTCCCCGGTCAATTTTAAAACTATCGATAATCACTCCCTGATGTTCATGAAAAAAGGTTGCAGACATCTGTCCATCATAAATACTTCTTACCCTGGATTCTTCTTCTGTAAAAGAAACATAACAAGCTCCAATCGTAGTGTCAGAAGGGTTATCTATTTCTATTTCATGCAAATTATACACAAACGAAGGAACTGTATCATAAGGTGCCCACGACTCTTTCCGGATATTATACGATGCACTATGTACCTTGTTCAGTTTATGATATACTTTGGTTAAGTTCTCTTTTTTATTTACTGATTGATTGCAACCAATAAAAAATAGCGATATGGCTATTAATAAAAGCTGAGCTGTTTTTTTAAGTATCATTTTATATAATATTAAATATTTACAGTAAAATTTAATGGTTAATAAATTAGGTTGTATACTATTATTTATAATATGACGTTTTAAAAAATATATCCCCCTAAATTAATGCTTTTTAAATTTAATATTATAAAAATGAATAGAATTCGATCATTACTATTTCAGCAAACCCCGGACTTTTTCCATCTTCTGGTTTCGGGTAAAAGAGAATGTTTTGTTCGACTTTTCAATGTGCTTATAAATGATTAAAGCCCTTTTCAATAAACCGTCTTTATTTAATGAATAATGGTTTGCAAACGCTACCAAAACATCAGCCAAAGTTTCTAAGTTCGCATTATTTAATAAACGATTTTCTTTTACTCTATCGATAAACTCATTTTCTGGAATATTCAGTAGTTGTTCGATATCCCAATCCAGGTTTTCATCAAGCACCTGACTTACTATCTCAAGTGTTTCTGAAGCATCCGTATTTTTGCCTGAACCAGTTAATTTAGCCAGCAGTTCACTCAAAACTTTTCCCAGCTGGTCGATTTGTCTTTTGAGGTAATCTTGTTTTTCCATGGTTTTGGTTTAGTGTTTCCGTTAATTTAGCCATTAAGTAACTTGAGTACGGGAGCTCCCTCTATAGTTTGCGGTTACCCTTTTAAACCACCACTAAAGATAATACTTAGTCAGCAAACTACCAACTTAGCGAATCGTCCCGATACTTATTAGGATCATTAGCCGAAAAGTGATTACCCCCCTTATGGCTTGTGAAGCAATGTTACAAATTGTGCGCCATAAACACCAGAACTATCAGTTCATATTTTGATACCCAACAATTAAACTACTTTGGTTAATTTGATTTAAGAGAGTAATTTTTGTTTAGATCTGTTTTTTAAATTACATAACAATGAACTTTAAATTAACTTCTGAAAATTTTATAACAACGTGATTGCTAGGTGTATTTTCTTGACATTGTGTTCTTTTCGTTGTAAATTTATAGTTTATAATAAATCATTTGTCTGATGAAGAATAATGCCAGAGCATTAACCATATTGTCAGCTCTTATTTTTTGTTTTTTATCATTCGGCTGCACTGAGGAACAAGAAGAACAGGATACTACTCCTCCTAAACTTTTTTTATCCAGTTATAATGTCGGTGATAGATCTGTTTCTTTCAATTGGTCATGGGGTGTATATGAAAGTGAAGGAGTAGAAATAACCTATTACCATAATGGAATTAAAAAGGTTGTAAGAGAATATGGTGTTGATGGAGTAGTGATTACTAATTTAACCAATAATGTAACCTATAAATTTACAATAGTGGCATACGACAAAGCAGGAAACAGGTCTAATGGCTTTGACGTTTATGCAACTCCAAACACCCCTTTTATAATTATTTCTCCGACAAGTACAGACGAATACACCATAGTAGATAGTTTAGTTAAAATTGATGTTAGGTTTAACAGACCCGCTGACACAATTCCATATTACCCACTTTCGGGCTTCGTAAATCTTAATACAGACTATTCAAATGTATCTTATACATATTATTGGTTAGAAGATGGCGAAGTTTTATCCATATTATCGAAAGAAAAAACAGATAGTTTTTGTCCAACATTTCCATGCAATTTGTACCTTTCATTTAAATTTATGTGGATTGGTGGAGCGAGTTATGTAGGTATTTCTGATACCAGTGGAATTTTACTAGATGGGGACCAAGATGGGTGGGAAATGGGAGATACTATACTTACTTTTAATATACAATAATTAAGCATCCATACAGGTTGCAAAAATTACCCGATCCAGATAATGTTTATTACTACAAAAAAATTGATTCAGGAGTCATCCGCTGACTAAAAGATCAATTTATTTTACCCCAATCGCGCCAACAGTTGTCGGGGTATTGTAATTATTTAATTAAAGGCAAGGTAAAATAAAATGTTGAGCCTTTACCCTCTTCGCTTTCAATCCAAATCTCTTGATCATGCTTTTCAACGAACTCTTTACACAATATTAATCCCAGTCCGGTGCCTTCTTCGTTGGCAGTTCCTTGTGTAGAGTAATTTTCATCAATACGGAATAGTTTGCCAACACTGTCTTTTGGTATTCCGATTCCGTTATCTTTTACTGATACAATGCATTCTTTTTTTTCTGCCCTCACTAAAATTGTAATCTCACCACCCGGCTTGGTAAATTTAATAGCATTCGAAATCAGGTTTCGCAGCACTGTGCTTATCATAGCTTGATCTGCAAATACTAGAGTATTGTCAGGTAATTCTTTTTTGATTACTATTCCCTTTTGCCTTGCAATGTCATCGAACAGCAGTGTGATATCATTAATGTATACAGTTAAATCGAATCGTTCAGGATTAAATTCCATCCTGCCGGTTTGGGATTGCGACCATTCCATGAGGTTCATAAGTAAATCCATTGCTCGTTTGGATGAATGAAAGATAAACCCGGCATATTTCTCTATCTTATCATAGTCCTTTTCCTTGATTTTTTTAACAAGCATTTCACTTAATCCAACAATTGTACTAAATGGCCCTTTCAAATCGTGGGCAATGATTGAAAAGAATTTGTCTTTAGTGGCGTTTAATTCGCTCAACTCAGCTTCACTAACTTTTAGAGCCAGATTGGCATCTTCGAGTTCAGAGTATTTACGTGCATTTGCAATTGCCATTCCAAATATCTGACTGATAACAACCCCCATCTCCTCATACTTCTTTTTAAATTGCGGAAATTGAAGACCTTTTACTTCAGCGATGCCCAATAATTCATCCGCATATTTAATTTCAATTTCAAAGGAGTTCTCAGCATTAAAATTGTCAGCATTGAAAAAACCCTTAAAATCGAATGATTTTTCTTGATCATTGTTCACAAATTTGTAAACAATCTTAGAAGGTGCGAATAAAATATTTATCAATTCGACACCTATTTGAGTAATTTCTTTTTCATTTGTTAGTCGAACAAGTGTCTCCAGTTGATTAAAAATAAGTTTATGGTCCGCACTTTGTTTGGAAATTGTTGAGAGCTTATCGGTTAATTTTTTTTGTTCGTTCTCGTTTCGCCAGTTTAGTACTATTGTATCAATATATTTTTTGCAATGAGATAATCCAATCGGGATAATCTCGTAGGGCAATCCCATATAGTCGGAAAGGGCCAAAAGGTTAGGCATATAATCACCCGGGATTTTTGTGTCGAGCAGAAGGATCGATTTCATCGATTCCTGAAAAAACGACCTGGCTGATGGTTTATCAAATCCCCAATCCTGAATATTGCGCTCGTAGCTCCTTAACCAACCATTGGTTACAATATAATAACCCTGTTTTACAAAATGATAAATGGTTTCGGGGTTTAACACAAGTTCAAAACATTGTTCCAATTGAATAACCTGAACGTTTTTGTTGCCTTTGATTTCTGAATTTTGCGGTGAATGACAAAAACTCCCAATAACAATAATGTCGGAATCTGAAACCGATTTTGATGCGACTTCAGAAACCACATTGGAATTTAGTGCGTTCGAAGAGCAATTAACCGGGTAGGAGATTAATTGCACTTCCGGGTAATACCCATTTTTAAAGACTTGTGCTATTTCGGGTATTAAAAAATTACAAGCTGATAGTGTCAGTTTTTTTTCCATCAAACCATTGTTTATTGAATTGGGTAAGTTCCGAATTCTTTTACAGCGGCTGATACTGCCAGTAAGGTTTCGTCTTTTACCTGAAATGGTATTTCGCCATGATTATCAGATAAGATAAATCCTCCTCCCGGGGCCGCTTTTTTTATCACTTCCTTAACAATATTTGTAGTTTCTTCTTTTGTCCAACGCCGCATTTCAATTCCATTTAAATTTCCTAAAACAGATAATTTGTTTTTATATGCCTGCTTGATTTCGCTGATGCTTTCATGAGTACTAACCCCTACCACCGCTGTTCCTGTTTCGGGTAGTAAATCAGCCAGTTTTAAACAATTTCCGGAAGCAAAGTGAGTAGCTGTTGACCCTTTAATTTTTGTGATGGTTCGTTTAGCTACCTGAAAGCCCGTTTTGCGATATAGTCCTTTTGGGATGATGGTAGGAGAAGATACCGGGTCGAAATAACAAATGGCAGTAGCCCCTGCAGCCAATTGTGCATTCGACCAATCTATACAAAATGCTTCGTTGATTTTCATTAAATGGTTGAATAAATCTTCGTGATAATGCATAAGTTCCAGGTATTTTTCAAATCCAAGTTGCATAACAGGCAATGAAAAAGGCGACATAGCAACACCTATAATCGGTATACTCCCTTTGCTTTCATCTTTCAGAATCTCGATGGATTTCAAAACTTTATGCAAGACTTTAGTGTCGCTTACCCGCGGTGCTTCCAGCTTTTTAATGTCGGTTAAGTCTTTAATGATGGGGAGTCCTGAATTTGGAGGGCCATCTTCTCGGTAAATTACCTCCGCACCAAAAGCTTCTACTTCAATCGGAGTATAGAAAAGAGGATAAAAACAATCTGTAGTGTATTTTTTTTGTAGCCTTATCTGACCCTCAGCTACATTTTCGGCTTTTGAAAAATAATCCTTAATACTTAATCCCAGTTCTTTTGCACCATGCATGGTGAGTAATAAAAACAAAGGAACACGGTCGGGTTCATTATGAGACAATGTGGTTAAAACACGTTCCATCGGGGTCATTTCAACTCTTTTCATATCAATCCTCCATAATTTTATTTACAATTTTCAATGCTTCGGATGAATCTTTGCCGTAATAATCGGCTCCTACTTCTTCCCATAATTGCTCATCAAACCTGAATGGAGCTCCACCCACTACAATGGTTACACCAAAATCCTTTAGTTGCTTTTTCAACTCTTTAACGCGGAGTGCCGATGGTAACATTAAAACGGAGAGTAATAAAATTTTAATCTCTTCGGTTTTTACAATGTTAACAATGCTTTCAATGCTTAAACCTCCACCTAAATCAATGAGTTCATAGCCGCTTGCCCTTAGTGTCGAAAAGATGATTCTTTTTCCTAACAAATGAAAGTCTTCAAGCACAGCAATAGCCATTTTAGGTTGGCTTTTTCTGATTGGGCTTTGTGGTGGTAAAATTTCATCAATTACTTTTTCGCAAATGATGCCGCTCATATAAACCTGCGATAAGGAAAGATTTCCCGATTCCCATGAATTACCTATTCTTACTAAAGTAGTAGATATCAAATCACCGGCAATTTTATCTGGTGAACTGTCATCTTGGGCCTCTCTGATTATATGTAAAGCAGCTTCCTGGTCGAGGGATAGCAAGGCATGTTCAAGCTGAATACTTATTTTTTTTAGTTGATCCATGTCGTTGTGATTTTAGGTTTTCAGCTTTTTCTAAAAAATATGAAGATTTAGTTCTAAACTCCTATTGTTTTATAATTATTGTATGTAGGATTAAATCAATACTAATAAATACCTTTATTTATCAATTTACTAAGATGATACGAAATAAATAAAAACCAACCAATGACTGCTATACCAAATAATCTTTGTGTTAATACGAGATAATCTATTGGATAAATAGCTCCAAAAATACAAGTCACACCAAAAGCAAAAATTAGAATAGGTGATAATGTAAATTTATTAAAATTTAACAATAACCCAATAGCTAACTAATGTAAACAAAGAAATACTGGTTAACAAAATACCAGTTTTGAATAAAATCACTGCGCTTTTACTGGAATTAATGCCTAATTCACTAGCATGTTGTCCTAAGTAGGAATAATCTTTAGCGAAAAATCCCGCAATTATAATAAAGCCAAAGTAAATAACTGGTAAGAAAATGGCTTGTTTAATTAATAAATGTTTCATTTTTCTTCCTGACTTTTTCTAAAGCATTCAGTTACTAAGGTAATGTTTTGTCAGCAAACCACAAAAACCCACATGCCCGATTGATTGCATGTTACAAACTGCAAAATAGAAGGAAAGTGTCCAAGTGAGTTTATTAAAAGCTCTATTTTTTTATTAATTACATTAAATTATTCCTCCATAATACATCGGATACATAAACCGTTTACACGTCCAGTCAGATTTGTATTAGCATAATTATCATCAAGGAAAAGAATTGAAGCGCTTGAACCTAAGTGCCCAGAACTCCAATAAAGACTAAAATCGTAAAGATAATAGAAATCACCAAAATGACTGCGATATCCAGCAGCAGGAAGTTTAAGGGGAGAATTAAAACCATCTTTGTAGTTATTCCATTGTCCAGAGTTAATAGCAGATTGCCATTCTTCCTTTGTAGGAACACGCCACCCACTTGGGCAGGGATCCGCATAAGTTTTTTTTCCAAATTTTGTTAACCAGCGAGTAGTCCAGTTTTCATCTGAATTCCAATCATAATAATTTTTTGTTATGATAAATTTATCATGCTTAGGTTGCTGACCCGATAAAGCAAGGGTGCTTATTGTATCGCTAGTTTTTATTTGATGTCCATCGGCTTCACGACCCCACTGAAAAAAATCACCAAAACTTGCAGTATCGTTATATGAATTTGCTATACGTGAAGCCCCAAGATTTCTATCCATCCAAACTCTGCCTGCATAAACAATAGTACCATATGTCACTTCATTACCATTGTATGTAAAAGTAACTGTTGGCTCTATTTGTTTTTCTTCTTTTTCACAACTTATTATAAAAGTTAATAGTATAAAATTTAAAAAGTAAATCCTGAACTTTGTGTTTTTTAATTTCATAAGTTAATAGAGTGACATTTCGATAAAGTGAAATTAATAATATAATTCAACAATAAGTATATTTAAATAATATTGCAACTATTTTTTATATAAAAAATTAAATGAGAGGCTTACAAAAAGCCTCTTTTTCATGTCTACACTTCGACATTCTTCGACAATCCCGATAGTTCATAAAATCCGTAAGTTAGGTTATGCTTTTTGCAACACAAACCTGCCAGCCGGGAAGGCTGGGTTCCTCAAAGGATTACACGATGTTCCACAAAGGAAAACCTCACCTAACTTGGTGCAGTTTTGTGTTTTAACCCTGACTGCCGTCAAGCAGATTCGTGAAACGTTGTGAAACTCATAAAAGACATGCGGGTTTTAGGAGTTACCGGGACAGAATGACGTTACTCAGTGTGACATATTGATTAACTGGTTATCATATTGAGCCCGTCGAACTCTTCTCTTGCTAAGCAAAATATGGACAACCAAAAACTTTTTGGACAACCTCAATAGAATAGCCATCTAAGGAAGCAGTAAAAGTCATTTTTTAGTACCGTTTAATACTAATAACTCCTGACTAATTCAATAAATCGATCTCTCGCATCAATGATTCTGACAGGCTCATTTAATAGTTTGAAATGATCTATTTCCAAAGGCATTACCTTTAATAATTTATATTTGTTTTCTGAAAAATATTCCTGTCGTAATTCCATAAGTATTCTTCCCAATGCATTGATCCCAATTAATACATCTGACTTTTCAATTGGTTTTGCTCCCCAGAATCCATCTTTTGCAGATAATTCAACGATATCCTTAGGATAAGTAATTGCTAATAATGCCCCGAATCTTATAAAATGCTGAGCCAGTTTTACTCTGATACACCACCCCATTACATCTGTTTTTACGTCTTCCCAATCCGGCCTTGTCTTTTGAAGATATTTTCTCCCAACCATTTTTGCTGACATTGGGCTTTTCTCGTTAAGAATTTCTTCTTGAATATCAGGAAAACTTGTAAATCGCATGGATTGATATAATGCTTCTGAAGTCATTATTCTTAAACCATTTACTTCAAGTTCAAAGTCAGTACTCATATTAGACAACCCACTAAAATCCTTTATTCCAGAACCAAAGCAACAACAATCTGATCTATTATATTTTCTTTGATCTAACTTCTTCATTTTAGTCTTCTTATGAGCTTGAAATTCTTTTAAATCAAACCATTAATATACTCATATTTCTCAGACAAAAAAATGTTTCAGTAGACATCTGTTAATTAAAATGACTTTTCCACTCGCGCCAACAAGTTGTAGGGTTGTTGAAGTTATTTAATTAAAGGCACGGACCTTAGAAAATCCACTGAAATCATCATACAATATACCATTTATTCAGCGTTCGCCACTAATTTTTACTGTTTTTCTACTTCATTTAAAAGTTCTAAATAATTTTTGACGAAATAAACCCAATTGTCCAATTTATCATACAATTGTTCTGTTGCATGAAATGGTATGAATACATCAGGTGCGATACCAATGTTGTCAATGGGGTTATCAGGTAAACGTTTTGAGCGTGTCATGGGACACCACAATTGATAATTATTTGATGGAAGCGGGTTGGGTGTAATATTTGAATAATCCAATACTCCTGCAGTGCTGCAGTTACCAAATAAAATAACCTTTTCACTTTGTTGGGCAGCCAACAGGAACTGTTCTGCAGCCGAAGCGTTTACCTCATTAATTATAATTCCAATGTTTCTTGGCATAGAATAAACCGTATCCATTTCAACTATTGTATCATCATCTGCACTATAGGGATGAGTAACAAAGCCTCCAACATTTTTTTTCATAGCTTCAACTAAAGCTTGGGTCCATTTCATTCCTTCTTCTCCATCGCGAATTTCTCCTTTCTTCATAGCATCTTCAAAATATTTAATGTTTCCTTTTGAAGCATACCATTCTACTCCTTTTGATTCGTATGGGTTTGTATAAATTATTCTTTTAAGCTCTTGATAATAATTATCCTGACCACCTCCGTTATTTCTAATGTCTATTATCAAGTTCGGACGAGTCATTATTTCATTCCAATGTTGCGTTACAAATTCATTACCTGTGTTATCATAAAAACTTGGTATTCTTAAATAGTATGTGCTATCGCCCAAACATATTGAAACTGGGTAAGTATTTATTCCATTGGGAAATACTGGCACATAAGAATATAAGATTGATTTATCTAAAATATCAGAGTTGGATTTTCGAACAAACCTTGTATCACCGTGGAATTCAAGAACTTTCCCATTTAAATGCAATGATGTTTTAGTTTCAAACGTCCTCCCATCTTTAATTAAAGAATAATTTATTACATCAAAAACACTGTCGTTGACTGGCTCGAATGTATATTTTATCTGTCCACCTTTCCATCCATGACTATTTACAATAACACCAACATATGTTTCTCTGTCTCTTGTAACAACGAACTTTTCCCTAAATCCTTCCCAAACACCTTCTATCCCAGTTGAATTTTTTGTTTTTTGTTGCAAACTATCAACATTGACATACAGGTTTTTACCGTATGTTGAAATATTCATAAATTCAGATTGTTGATTTTTTTCTTTCCAAATACGGTTAATACGAAGATGATGGTCTCTGAAAAAATCTGTGTATTCATTTAAATAATACCCACAACTATCGGGATATCTAGTTATTTTCTGTCTAACATCTTTTTCTAAAAGCAGGAGTTGTAAACGATTCGCCTCTGTTACTTTATCATTATAGCCGGGATAATCTGATTGGATTTTTTTTACCAGGTAATCAAAATCTTTCAAACAATCATTTGATTGTGAAACTGCTAACTTATTAACCAATAAGGTCAAGAAAATTATCAAAATTATCTTTACTTTCATTTAAAAATTATAATAGCGTTAATAATAATCAATGTTCTTGGTAGTTTTGAGCTATTATTTATCCAAGCATATTTTCTGTCTTCTCAAACACATTCCGGAATGTATTTTATTCCACACTGCAATTGCTCGTTTAAAATTAGCATAAATTTAATAATTTAGGCGTTTAATGATATCAAAACTCATTTTTCAACAAACTATAAACTTCTATATTGGTATATTTACCACCTGCCAGCAGCTCACCATCCCGTTCAATTCCCTCAAAAGCAAAATTTAACTTTTTTGGTATTTTTTTACTTTGAATATTTTCTGTGGCACATTTGATCTGTACTCTGTTTATATCCATCTCGTCAAAAGCAAATTTAACCAATGCTTTTACAGATGCTATAATGATTCCTTTTTTTTGAAACGGTTCTGAAAGCCAGTATCCAATCTCGGTCTTTTTATTTTGCTTATCGGTACTTTTAAAACCAATCAGACCGGCAAATACTCCATCATAACGAATGACAAAAACCAGCTCCCGGTTTTCGGGCGGTGAATCCTCAATCATTTGAATAAAATTTTGGGTGTCTTCAATCTTTTGTGTAGAATCCACAAAAGGCAACCATCTCCCCAGATATTCACGCTGCGTATTAATCGTGTTAAAAATATCTTCCGAGTCAGAAAGTTCAATTTGCTTTAATTCAATGTTTATGTTTACCTGTATTTTTATCATTTTTATGTTTTAACATATTGTTCCAGACTAATCTTTAAATATCCACACCTAAAAATATTCTGATTAAATAGCCTATCCCAAAAGTTAAGGCTGCAACACCCATGCTAATGGTAAACATTTCCCAGAATCGTTTTCTAAAATTCAGGTCTTTAGCAATAGCGATATAATAATTAAAAAACAAAATGATCAGAATAGCAAAAGCCAGGGTCATTGCCAAACAAACAAAATAGTTGGTAAATAACAAGTAGGGCAGAATTAAAACAACAACAGTACCAATATATGCCAGTCCGGTATAAATAGATGATGCCAGCGCTTTGGCTCCATTCCCTTCCGATTTTGTAGATAAATATTCCGAAGCAGCCATAGAAAATGATGCAGCAATTCCTGTAATTAAACCCGCAATAGCAATTAACCTGGTGTTTTGCAATGCAAAAGTTAACCCTGCCAGTGTTCCGGTAAGTTCAACCAACGCATCGTTTAAACCCAAAACAATAGAGCCCACATAGTCTAGTTTCTTCTCTTCCAGCAAGTCAATTAATTCTTTTTCATGGTTATCTTCATCGTCAACAATATGTTTGGCTTCCGGAATATATTCGCATGCTTTAAGGTATTCTTCCTGTGCCCCTTCTTCTCCATTTTCCATTAATTTAATGCCAAAGGTTATTCCCAATATTCGAGAAATCCAGTAAAATTTAAAAATTTTCCAACGGTTGGGCTTTACATCTTGTCCACTATATTTTTTCCAGAAATGATAGTGCTGCATTTCATCATCGCCAATTCGCTGGAGAGTTTTAGCATTTTTTTCATTTTTTATTTTTCGCGATAATTTTGAATAGATATGGTACTCGGTAATTTCGTTTCGCTGAAACTGTTTTACCTTTTTAATCTGTTCTTTTGTAAGGGTATTCATTGTCATGATTCCTGTTTTATGAATTAACAATATACAAATTTAGCAAAAGAGCCATTATTTAAAAAACCACACCAAATAACACATTAAAATTATCGGCGGCATCTCCATGGGCTTTTAATGTAACTCCTCCTGATAAATGTTTTGTGAAACGGTATGAAAGGCTATATCGTTGAAAAAAATTCCTTGGTTTATCGGGTGCATAAACATAAGTACCCCAGTGTTGCGAAAAGTCAAATTTCCCAAATTGCAAATGGTGCCCCAATAAAAAAGATATTTGCTGATGATCTTTTGTAACCCCTGCCCTCGAAAGTTTTTCTTTTTTTGCTCCATCGTAAACATAATCCATACCTATACTAAAACCGTTTAATTTACTCACTGTGCGCCCTGCAATGGCATACAACCCGGTTACAATGGCTGATTTTTCAGGGTTTTCAGTATCAGCAGAAACTGACTCGATGGTTCCAAAAGGATAAATGCCATAAAAATATTCAGGATGAAATACATCTTTTTCTTTTTCATCAAATTGAATTTCACCCCCGGGGTAATAATCCAATCCCAAACCGAAAGTCGGGAAATTCATTCCATAGTTTGGGTCTTTTACTCCTCCGTTAGAAATATGGGAATACTTAGCAAAAACCAAAAAATTTAATTGATCAGTTAGTTTAAAATATAGATTTAAATCGATGTGGGTTATAAAGCTAATATGAGTAGAAAAAAACTGATTGTCTGGATTCTCCTGTTCATCATAAATCTTATCCAAAAAACTCACTCCAACGCCCATTCTGGTCGAAAAAATCAATTTTTCGCTTCGAAATAGAAATGGTTCGGCAAAACCTATAACGTTATACGAGCTGCCAACAACCTTCGGGTTTGCATAATTCATATACAAAAATGAAAATCCCATTTTTGAATAGCAGTTGCATTGCTGCCAGTTTTTATCTTTAAGCATAAACCAGGCATACTCCAGCTCAACACCATACGGATTAGTATGCGTAAGATGCTCAACCTTGCTTGAATGTGGAAGAATAAACCCATATTGAGGCTTTAGTGATAGTGATAACGGGTTTTTTGCTGTATCCTGTCCATAAAGTGCCAGGTTAAACAAACAAAAAACAACTACAAACAATTTAAATTTCACCATTTTTTCCCAATGCATAATAAAATTAAAAATACAAATTCAATTGCTTTAACACAATGTTTTCCAACAGGTTTATTCATCATTGCAAATATAAAATTTGTATACGGTACAAAGTAAATCCCTATAGTTATTAACAATGCCATAAATAATTAGAGTCCGTGTTTTTAATAAAAAGTTTACAAACCTGACAACCGTAATTTTTTAATTCTGATTATTTTTGTTTTATTTGTTGCTTGTGTTTTAATAAAGGAGCTATACTCATTTAATGGATTTTGAAAAAAAGTTAAAAAACAGGACTATAATAGCAGTCATTTCTGTGCTATTCATCTTATGCTCATTTTATTTTTATATCAGCCTAAAAAACCATAAGCAATACCTCGATTGGCAAATTCAAAAAGACAGTGAAATAGCCGGAATAGAAATTAAAAATCTGCTTTATACTACAAACAGGATTTATCGCGAAAAAATTCAGTATTTTGTAAATAATCCGGCTATAAAAAAAGATTTCCAATTACGTAAAACGGATGATTTATACAAAAAAGTTTTCCCTTTCTATTCCATATTAAAAACCGAAGATCCTTTTCATTTTGTACTAAACTTTTATTATAAAGATAATACACTTGGATTAAACATGGAATCGGGCCCAACAGAAAATGTAAGTACCGCTGCTCCACAAACACTTGTTTCAGAAGTAAACCAGAAACAAAAGAAAAAAACAGCCTTTGAATTTGACGATGCTCAATTGTATTATAAAATTATTGAACCCATAATATATAACGGAGAATATATTGGTTGCATTGAATTTGGTATTCGAGAAAATGAAATCATCGAGCATGTATCCAAAAATCATGATTTAATAATAGCCAGTTTATTCGATGCAAATAAAATTTCTGAAAATCTGGCCTATTCCTTTTCTTCGTCCCCTAAGAAAGAAAACATCATAATACACTCCCTTTTTAATAAAGAATTTTTTGCATCGGTTTTAAAAAATAATCAAAGCATTAAAGCAAATAGAATAGAATATCTCGATAAATATTATTATATCGATATTGTTGATGTACAAAACAGTTTCCGTTATGAAGGGTTTACCGGAATATTATATCTTAAAGATATTACCAGGCTGCAAAATGCTTATCTTGCATCCATATACCGGTCTTTGTTAATCATTTTTGGCATTCTGGCCATTACCTATTTAATTCTCCATTTTTCGTTTAACATGCTTTTAAACAAGTTTTTTAATTTGCAAGACAGCATTGACAAGCGACTGGCCAAAAAAACCAAAGAAATTATCGAAACCAATGCAGAATTAAACCAGATATTCAACACCACCGGCAACAGCATGCGATTAATTGACAAAGACTTTAACATCCTGCGTGTTAACAGAACGTTTACAATGATGTCTGGAATTAGCAAGGATGATGCCGAAGGTAAAAAATGCTACAATGTTTTTCCCGGGCCTTACTGCCATACAGCAGATTGCCCTTTAAATCTTATAAAAAACGGCGAAGAGCGCGTTGAACAGGATATTAAGAAAAGAAATAAAACCGGAAAAATCATTCCTGGTATTCTAACATCGGTTGCCTTTAAAGGACAAAGCGGTGAAATTTTAGGAATTATCGAAGATTTTAAAGACATCACCAAACGGGTTGAAATAGAGGAAGCATTACAAAAAACAGAACAGCAATTCTCAATATTCATGGACAATCTGCCCCTGGGTGTTTTTATTAAAGATGAAAACCTAAAATCGGTTTATCTGAATAAATATATGAATCATGTTTTTTCTGCCGAGAATTGTCAGCAAAAAAAACCACAGGAAATATTTCCGGAAGAATATGCCAAAAGGGTTATTAGTGAAGATCAAAAAGTACTAAACGGACAGGTTTTGATTGTTGAAGACCAGCTACCTGATATTTCGGGCAGATTAAGAACTTATCAGACACACAAGTTCAGGTTCAGAGGAATAGATAATACTTGGAAAATCGGAGGGGTATCTCTGGATATTACCCAAAAGAAAAAAACCGAATACGAGCTAAAAAAATTATCAAATGCTATTCAGCACTCACCCGTTTGTGTTATTATTACAAATCTAAAAGGGCAGATAGAATATGTTAATCCAAGCTTTACAGCCTTTACCGGATATACACCCGAAGAAGTCCTGGGTAAAAAAGTTGGAATATTAAACGATTCTGTTTCGCCAACCAGTATTTATAAAAATATTATGAATGCGGTTTTAAAAGGAAAAGACTGGCAGGGGGAAATTCAGAACAGGAAAAAAACCGGCGAAATATACTGGGAACTGGCATCCATATCACCTGTTAAGAATCACAAGAATGAAATAACTCATTTTGTAATTATTGCAGAAGATATTTCAGATCGCAAAAAAAATGAAAAAGAGCTTATTCTGGCAAAAGAGCAGGCCGAAGAATCAAATCGATTAAAAACAGCATTTTTGGCAAACCTTTCTCACGAAATACGCACCCCAATGAATGCTATTATCGGTTTTTCAAACCTTCTGCTCGACGAAGAACTCCCTTATGAAGAAAAAATTAAACTCAATACCCTGATTAACGAAAACAGCCATAGCCTTCTAAAACTTATAGATGATGTGATCGATATCTCCCGAATTCAATCAGGAAAATTTGAAATTAATAAAACCAACTGCTATGTAAATAAGTTGTTATTAGACCTATATGTGTCTTTTAGTATTAAAATAGAACAAGATCCTAAAAAGGAAATACAATTATCGATAAATAAAGGAGTAAAAAATAACGACTTTTCAATTTTTACAGATACCATACGTATTAAGCAGGTACTATTTAACCTGATCGAAAATGCAGTGAAATTTACTCAGAATGGATTTGTTGAATTTGGTTACTCAATCTTAAAAAATGAAAATAAAATTCAGTTTTACGTTATAGATACCGGAATTGGAATTTCTAATAATAAATTTGAAATGATTTATGATCTTTTCCGGCAGATAGACGAATCATTTACACGCGAGTATGGTGGAACGGGGCTTGGATTAACTATTGCCAAAAAAATTGTACACCATTTGGGAGGGGAAATTTGGGCACAGTCTACGCCAAAACAGGGAACAAATATATATTTTACACTACCCATTGAATCAGAAAAACCGATTACAGAAAACAAAAAACTCCCCAGTAAAGAAAAAAATTTCGACTGGAAAGACAAGGTCTTCTTGATAGTTGAAGACATTGATGTAAATTACACCTACTTCGAAGAAGTGCTTAGTCCGACAAATGCCAAAATTATTTGGGCCAAAGATGGTAAAGAGGCCGTTGAAATGTGTTTGAAAAATAAAATAGACCTGGTGCTTATGGACCTTAAAATGCCCAATATGGACGGATACGAAGCAACAAAAGAAATTAAGAAACATAAGCACGACATGAAAATTATCGGACAATCGGCATTTACCCACGATGATGAAAAACTTAAATGCATAAAAGCCGGATGCGATAACTATATTACTAAACCAATAAGTATTGAAGATTTGTTGTCGGCAATTAACAAGGCTTTTTCGAAAAATTAATTCATCAACTCTGCTTTTTGTAAAATATTGATAAACTTAATTGTATCAACATTTCTAATTTTACATTAAAATTTATACATTTATACCATTAAAAGCTAACAACTTAAAATAATTGGTTATGATCGCAACCTATATTCAGGAATTACTTGCCACAAACAACCGGGTTATTGTTCCTAATTTCGGTGCCTTTTTGGTTCGGGCAACATCCAAAAGCAAAGATGCCAACACCCTGGAAGAGAAGCTAAAAGATATCTATTTTAGCCCTTTTCTGAAATTTAACGACGAACTGCTTGAAAAGTATATCATTAAAAAAGAAAATATCTCTAAAGAACAAGCTGCTGAAAAAATAAAAGAATTTATAGAAAGTATAAAAAACGAACTGGACAAAGAAAAACCATTTGAGATAAAAGATTTTGGAAAATTTATTGTCGACAAGCAGGGCAAAGTCCAATTCATAACTATTGCCAAAGAAAAAGAAACCGAAAGTCCGAAAGAAGAGAAAAAAACGGCACCGACTCCCGAAAAGGAAGCACCCAAAACAGCAAAAACTAATGCAAAGAAAACTGCTGCCCCAAAAGAAACCAAAAAAGCACCTGAAGAACCCAAAAAGGAAGAAGTAAAAAAAGAAGAGCCCAAAAAGGAATCAAAACTCGAAGAGTTTAAACCTGAAAAAGAAGAGCCGGCAAAACCAAAAACTCAAAAACCAGAACCAAAAGTTGCCAGTTACAAAAAGAAAAAAGAGCCTCTCAATAAAGGTTTAGTATGGGCAATTGCTATTGGTGTTCCTGTTGCCGTTTTATTTATTTTTGCTTTAATCAACATTGATAAAATTGGCACTATCTTTAGTAAAGATACTACAAAAGAAAAAACAGAAATTACCCAAAAGAAAAAGACAGATACCCCTAAAAAAGCTACTGCAAATAAAGACGATGAAAAACCCAAAGCAGAGCAAAAATCAACAGAACAAGCTAAAACCGAAACAGATAAAAAGGCTACTCAAGCAAAACAAGAAGCAAAACCTGCAACTCCGGCACAGAAAAAATATTATATTATTGCAGGTAGTTTTAAAAACGAAAAATATGCCTTCAGCTATTTAGAAAATCTTAAAGAACAAGGATATAAGGCTGAAAAACTAGAGGAAAGGAATGGCATGCATGCAGTTAGTTATAACTCTTTTACCGATAAAAGAAAAGCTTTAGCCGAATATCGGTATTTAACACAGGAAAAAGACTTGCAAGCCTGGATTTTATACTATTAGAACAATCGTTTCAGACATCCTAAAAGCCGCTACATATGCGGCTTTTGTTTTATGATCCAAGTAATTGATAAAAAAACAATACTTTTTATTTATTTCCAGGGATTATTTGAGATTTTATCTCAATAAAAATACTTAATTTGCTTTTATTTATCCATTAAAAATTTTTATGACGTGAAGATTAAATATATAGATTTAATAGAGCAAACCTTCGATTTCCCACAAAAGGAATTTAGTTTAGACAATGACAATTTACTGTTTCATAAAATTCCTTTGATGGACATGATTGAAGCGTATGGAACCCCTTTAAAATTTACCTACTTACCACAAGTATCCAATCAGATAAAAAGAGCCAAGAAATGGTTTTATAATGCCATGGAAAAGGTAAACTACAAAAGTAAATACTACTACTGTTATTGTACAAAAAGCTCACACTTTAAACACATTTTGCACGAAGCATTAAAAAACGATATCCATATCGAAACATCTTCTGCTTTTGATATTAATATTGTTGAAAAACTTTACGAAGAGAAAAAAATCGATAAATCAACCTATATTATTTGTAATGGTTTTAAACGTGAAGCCTATATTGAAAATATTTCCAGGATTATCAATAACGGATTTAAAAATACCATCCCCGTTGTGGATAATTTTAAAGAACTGGAACAACTTGAAGATTTAATTGATGTTCCATTCCAGGTTGGAATACGAATTGCTTCTGAAGAAGAACCAAAATTTGAGTTTTATACCTCGCGGTTGGGTATTGGTTACAAGGATATCGTTCCCTTTTATAAAAAACAGGTAAAAGAGAATCCCAACATCAAACTCAAAATGCTGCATTTCTTTATTAATACCGGAATAAAAGATAATGCTTATTATTGGAGTGAACTGGTAAAATGCCTGAATGTTTACGGCGAGCTAAAGAAAGTATGTCCCGAACTGGACTCATTAAATATTGGTGGAGGATTCCCCATAAAAAACTCCCTTTCGTTCGATTATGACTACGAATATATTATTGATGAAATCATATCGCAAATAAAATTATATTGCGAAGCCAATAACTTAAAGGAACCTAATATCTTTACCGAATTTGGGTCATTTACCGTAGGCGAAAGCAGCGGAATTATTTATTCCGTTTTAGGACAAAAAAAACAAAACGACCGGGAGTTATGGAATATGATTGATAGCTCGTTTATGACCACTTTGCCCGATAGCTGGGCTATTAATAAACGATTTATTTTGTTGCCAATAAACAAATGGTACAGTACATACGAAAGGGTTTTTCTTGGCGGATTAACCTGCGATAGCGACGATTATTATAACTCAGAGCAACATGCAAATGCCATATACCTGCCAAAAATCACAGCCAATGAAACCTTATACATTGGGTTTTTTAATACCGGTGCATACCAGGACACATTAGGTGGATACGGCGGTTTGCAACATTGTTTAATTCCCGGCCCGAAACATATCATTATTGATATAGATAAAAAAGGAGGATTTACAACCCGGTTATTTACAAAAGAGCAGGAACCGAAAGATATGCTCAAGATATTAGGTTATAACAATAAATAACTAAGTACAATGAAAAACTATGCTGGTATACCTGATGAATATGCTCAATTGGAAACATCAAAAATTGTGCTTATTCCTGTTCCTTACGATGGAACCAGTACCTGGGTCAAAGGATCGGACAAAGGCCCGGAAGCTTTTCTAGAGGCTTCTGAAAACATGGAACTATACGATATAGAAACTGATTCTGAAGTATATACCCGGGGTATATTTTTATCTGATCCGATAACAGAAAACAGCTCACCCGAAGCAATGGTTAGCAAGGTTCATGAAGTGGCCCTAAGGTACCTTAAAATGAATAAATTTGTTACCCTTTTCGGGGGAGAACATTCCATTAGCATTGGATCTATTAGAGCATTTAAAGAACACTTTAGTGATCTTTCGGTTTTGCAAATAGATGCACATGCTGATCTTCGCCCCGATTATGATGGTTCAGCATGTAATCATGCCTGTGCAGTTCACGAAGCGCAAAAAACATTAAATCTTGTTCAGGTTGGGATTAGAAGTATGGATATATCTGAGAAAAAACACCTGAAACAAGAAAACTGCTTTTTTGCACATGATATACACAGAGATCCAAAATGGATGCAAAAAGCCCTGAGCAAATTAACTGAAAATGTTTTTATTACCATCGACCTCGACGGGCTTGACCCATCAATCATGCCATCGACAGGAACTCCCGAGCCAGGGGGATTAAGCTGGAAACAGGTAACAGATTTTATTCAGTTAGTAGCCAAAAATAAAAATGTTGTCGGTTTCGATATCATGGAGCTATGTCCGGATCAAAATAATAAAGCACCCGATTTTTTAGCTGCCAAACTCTATTATAAGATTTTAAGTTATGTTTTTAATAAATAATTACATTTTTTAACCACAAATTTCCTTCGTGGTTAAAAATTAAAAATAAAACATATATCATGGAAAGAAATACCATATCAAAATTTATCGATGAGCATTTTTTACATTTTAATGCAGCTGCTTTAAAAGATGCAGCTATCGGATACGAAAAACATTTAGCCGAAAACGGTAAAATGATGATCACCCTTGCCGGAGCAATGAGTACCGGGGAGCTGGGAAAAAGCCTTGCCGAAATGATCAGGCAGGATAAAGTGCATATCATTTCATGTACCGGGGCAAACCTTGAAGAAGATTTAATGAATCTTGTTGCCCATTCGCATTATAAAAGAGTACCAAACTACAGGGATCTGACACCCAAACAGGAATGGGAGCTGCTCGAAAAGGGATTAAATCGGGTTACCGATACTTGTATTCCCGAAGAAGAAGCATTCAGGCGCTTACAAAAACATATTTACGAAATCTGGAAAAATGCTGAAGAAAAGGGCGAAAGATATTTTCCACACGAATACATGTACAAAATGTTGCTTTCGGGAGTTTTAGAGCAATATTATGAGATTGACCCTAAAAACTCATGGATGATTGCTGCAGCTGAAAAAAACCTTCCGATTGTTGTTCCCGGATGGGAAGACAGCACCATGGGCAATATTTTTGCTTCGTACTGTATTAAAGGGCAGTTAAAACCATCAACAGTAAAGTCGGGTATTGAGTATATGGCCTGGCTTGCCGACTGGTATATTAGAAATTCAGAAGGAAAAGGAATAGGATTTTTTCAAATCGGTGGTGGTATAGCCGGCGATTTTCCGATTTGTGTTGTTCCCATGCTTTACCAGGATTTAGAAATGGAAAAAATTCCTTTCTGGAGTTACTTTTGCCAGATTTCTGATTCTACAACCAGCTACGGCTCATACTCCGGCGCCGTACCTAACGAAAAAATAACCTGGGGTAAACTCGATGTGGATACCCCTAAATATATTGTTGAATCTGATGCCACCATTGTGGCTCCGCTTATTTTTGCGTGGTTATTAAATTGGTAATATTAAATATCACGGACGTGCTATAAGGCACTCGTTGCAATCGGGCGCCAGCCGTTTTAAAAAGCCACGGACGTGGACGTCCGCGCCAGCGGTAGTGGATTGATATTTTTACAAGAAGAAACCATAAAGAAAAAATAATAGAATCATTGAAATACTGTCAGCAATATAAAGGATTAACAATTTTTGCATGGGTGTTGATGCCAAGTCATCTGCATATGATTATACGTGCCGATGGTGAGTATTCGCTATCTGAAATATTACGTGATTTTAAAAAGCATACAGCAAAGCAAATTATTAAACAAATTAAAGAAGAACCTGAAAGTAGAAGAGAGTGGCTTTTAAAAAAATTTGAAAAAGCAGGGAAAGATTTGAAGAGAATTAAAAACTACAAATTTTGGCAGGATGGAAATCATCCTAAAGAAATTTTCACAAATCGTTTTTTAAACGAAAAGGTAAATTATATACATATGAATCCGGTAGAAGAAATGCTTGTGGCACAGCCAGAAGATTATTTGTATAGCTCAGCAAGAAATTATGCCGGGTTAGATTATTTATTGTATGTGGAATTAGTAGATAAACTATTAATAACTTATGATTGATATAGAAGATGAAAAGAAAAGGCACGCGTTATAAACGCGCGCCAGCGAAAGTGGCGACAAACAAGCAAGCAAAACAGATGATAAAAACCAGAGCTGCAACGTATTTTATAATTACAATGATCACATCAGTGATTTTAAGTGGTTGTAATCAACAAAAAAGCCAGCCAAAAAACGAAAGATTAAATCGATGGCTCGATTATTACGGGTTAGTGCTAGATGATTTTAGAGATACTCTTTTTATAGAAAATAATGCCATTTTAAAATCACCTGTTGACACAGCGAATATACATTTTAAAATGTTTAAGGATTTCTACATTTATTCTGCAAACCATAATTTTTTGATTGATTTAGACAGCTATTTCCTGGTACTTGAAAAGAATACTGAAGGAGAACTTATTTGCAGGGGCACGGCTGTTGATCAGGAAGTTGCATTAATTGATATCAAGAACAAAATAAGACAACGAATCATTTTTTGTGGTACAGCATGTTTTGCCGAAGAAGCCCAATGGATAGATAACAAAACAATTTATATTTTAGGTTTTTCAAAACCTGAAAAAAAATCAATCCCGGTCGTATGGGTTTTTAATCGAGAAAATAATCAATTGAAAGAATTACAAGCATTACAAAAGCCAATAATAAACAAAGCCAAAAGCTATCATAAAAATATCAGGTTAGATAAAATTATTTTTGATTAACCCGGGAAAAATTGCTTGGATTAAAAACTGAAAGCAGGATAACTACACATAAAATTCAATCCCGATAATAGAAATATCGTCGAAAATAGCAGTACTGCCTTCCAAAATTTTTTGATCTTGAATTATGCTATTAATATTTTGATCGATTTCGCGATTATTGGTTAAAGAACCCTCAATTTGTTCGGTACCAAAACTTACGCCATCGTCACCAACAAGCTCTACCAGCCCATCGGTATAACAGAATAGTTTTGATTTTTGATCAATGGTAACAGACCCAACTTTAAGTGTTGGTATCTCATTTAACATACCCATGCCCACGCAGCCATCGCGTAAAAACAACATCTCATCATCGTCAACTTTATAAAACAGAGGCGGGTTATGCCCCGCATTAATGTAATCAAGTTTTTTTGTTTTATAATTATAGCGCCCCATAAAAATGGTAATAAACTTTTCTCCTTTAGCGCTTGCCATAACTCTTTCGTTAAGCTTAACAGCCATGTTAGCCAACGATGTTTCGGTAACAAAAAGAGCTCGTAAGTTGGCCTGGAAGTTAGACATTAATAATGCGGCAGAAATACCTTTACCTGAAACATCGGCAATACAAAATCCTACCTCATCATCATTTAGTTGAATAAAATCGTAATAATCGCCCCCAACCTCAAAGTGAGGGTGGTAAAAAGTTGAAACAAAAATTCGGTCATTATGCGGAAGTTTATCCCTTTCGGGAATTAACATCGACTGCATTTTTGATGCCAGCTCCAACTCCTTTTTTAGGGCTTCCTGCTTTAACGTTTCGTTATATAACCGTATATTTTCGATGGCTACAATAATAATGTTCGAAAGCGTTTGAATAAAATGAAGGTGCTTAATGGTGGGGCTAACACCTTCTTTTTCTTCATCAATATCGCCAATTAAAACAAAAGCAACAGGAATATTATTATTAAATACAGGAATAATATTATCAAAAACCCTTAATGATGGATTTGGCGAGGCTGTAACAAAAGATATTTCTGTATGTTCAAGCAGGTCTTTTTCAACTTGAATCTGATCAATAATCTGTTGAGAACATCCTGAGCTTAAAATTAAATTCCACCCTTTATCAAATTTAAAAATTAAGATTTTACCAATATTCAGGTCATCACGCAATATTTTTTCGTAACGCTTCAACAACTCTTCAGTTGACAGATTGGCATTAATGGCTTTCGTAATGGTAAGAAGCGTATTTAGCTTGAATGTCGAAAGCTTTAACCTGTTTATTGATGCTTTACCTGTAATATCCATAAAGGTTTAATTTCCTGATTTTCAAATTTCTATAAATATATAAAAAAAACAGGCAAAATGAAAGTATTTTATTCTTTTACCCTTTCATTATATGAACGATCTCTGGTATCTACTTTTATTTTATCACCAGTTGAAACAAATAAGGGAACCATAATTTCTGCTCCGGTTTGTAATGTTGCAGGTTTAAGCGATGTGCTTGAAGAAGTATCGCCTTTTAAACCCGGTTCTGTATAAGTTACTTCTAACACCACAAAAGGAGGTAACTCACAATATAACGGGGTTTCGGTATCGGCATGATAAACTGCTTCTACTGACTGGCCTTCCACTAACAAATCGGGTTGATTAATTAATTCTTCCTGAAACGATACTTGTTCGAAAGTTTCTGTATGCATAAAATGATAACCAATATCGTCTTTATATAAAAACTGGTAAGGCCTGCGCTCAATTCTCGCAAAATTTACTTTTGCGCCGGAATTAAAAGTGTTGTCGATAACTTTGCCTGATTTCAAGTTTTTTAATTTTGTTCTCACAAAAGCTCCACCCTTCCCTGGTTTTACATGCTGAAACTGAACTATGGTATATAGCTCATTGTTATACTCTATACATAATCCGTTTTTAAAATCTGATGTACTTGCCATAATAAATTATTATTAAGAATTTCATGCAAAAATAATGAAATCATTTTAATATGAAATTGAATTGATTAAATCATCTGCATTTTAAAAAATATCGCTTATTTAATTTGGTTTAAGGAGTGTTTTAAATCTGTTGTTTCTACTAAATCACACTTTATTGACCCAATAATAAGGTCGATGCGGATTTGTATGGGAACAAAGTTTTTGTCCCGGGAAATCCAAATGGTGACATCATCTTCAGAGTCAAAAATACGGCCGGGCTCAACAACTGGAGAAAATTTCATTGTATTAAATTTCCCTAATTTTGTTTTTATGGTTTCATCCCCGGCATATCTCATTTTTAAAGGAAAAATTTCATCGGCAAAATAAGTAACAAAAATAATTTCGTCGCCAATAGCATTGATATCCTTTAACATCGATTCACGAAAAAAGTAGAATGCACTAAGCATATCAAAAATATTTTCGGGGACCTCATGCTCTCCTGACTTTTGACTTATTACTATGTTTTTTTCGTGATTATACCTGACCTCGTTATAATATCTGTAGCTTCCTTCGCTGATATTACGTATAGCCATATAGGGTTTAGATGTAAAATAATCGTAATAACTTTCA
>JAWLEM010000001.1:0-57319 GCA_041686115.1 Bacteroidales bacterium | reverse complement strand
ATGGTTGTTCGGACTAAATCCAAATCAGATTGAAGTGGTGGTTCACCCACAATCAATTATTCATTCGGCAGTGCAATTTGAAGATGGATCAATAAAAGCACAAATGGGATTACCCGACATGAAATTGCCCATATTATATGCACTGGGATTTCCGGAAAGGGTAAAAAATGATTTTCCAAGATTTAGCTTTTGGGATTATCCGGAGTTGACCTTTGAAAAGCCGGATATGAAAAATTTTAAAAACCTTTCTTTGGCGCTTGATGCAATGGATAAGTGTGGAAATATGCCATGCATAGTAAATGCGGCCAATGAAATAGCTGTCGAAGCATTTCTGCACGATAAGGTTGGTTTTTGCCAGATGACAGATATCATTGAAAAATCAATGAGTAAAATACATTATATAAAACATCCCGACCTGGAGCAGTTAATTAATACAGACAGGGAAACAAGAGCGTATTCAAAATCATTAGTATAAATTTTTTATTTGTAAAGGAAGAAGATAGATGGAAATTTTAGTTAAAACAGGACAATTCTTATTAAGTATATCCATACTGGTAATTTTACACGAGTTTGGACACTTTTTATTTGCCAAATTATTTAAAACACGGGTTGAGAAATTTTATTTATTTTTTAATCCATGGTTTTCGATTTTTAAAAAGAAAATTGGTGAAACCGAATATGGCCTAGGATGGTTACCTTTAGGCGGCTATGTAAAAATTTCGGGCATGATAGATGAGTCGATGGATAAAGAACAAATGAAACAACCAGCGCAACCGCACGAATTTCGTTCAAAGCCATCGTGGCAGAGATTGCTTATTATGCTTGGTGGTGTTTTGGTTAACTTTGTTCTGGCGTTGATTATTTACTCAGCCATTCTTTTTACATGGGGCGATCAATATTTACCAACCCAAAATGTGAAATATGGAATAATGGTCGATACGCTGGCTAAAGATATTGGCTTAGAAAACGGAGATAAAATTCTTGCACTTGATAATGAACCTGTTGAAGATTTTTATAAAATCCTGCCTAATATCGTAATGGATGAAGTAGAAACCATCCAAATAGAACGCGAAGGCAGCCGGCGAGAAATTCCTGTGCCCGACAGAATAATTCCGAAATTATTAAACAGCACAGATTTTATTGTGCCAAGGGTGCCATTTTATGTGGCAGGTTTTACTAAAGATTCGCCGGCCAAAAAAGCCGGACTAAAAGTCGACGATAAACTAATTGCGATCAACAACCAGCCGGTTGAGTTTTTCGATGAGTTTAAAAGCACCCTGGGAAATTATAAAAATCAGGAAGTTACTATTTCTGCCTTACGGGATAAAGATACCGTAAATGTTCAGGTTACTGTTCCTGATGAGGGATTAATTGGAGTCGCGCCTGATTTTAATTTAACCCGTTTTTTTGAGCTTGAGAGCAAAGAATATGATTTAATAAGTTCAATTCCTGCAGGGATCAATAAAGGAGTTGAAACATTTGGGAGCTACCTGAAACAGCTTAGACTTATCTTCTCGCCAAAAACCGAAGCATATAAATCTTTAGGCGGATTTATTACCATCGGTAAAATATTTCCCGGAACATGGAATTGGCAGGCATTTTGGAATCTAACAGCGTTTTTGTCTATTATTCTGGCTATTATGAATGTATTACCTATTCCTGCATTGGATGGCGGTCATGTGATGTTTTTGCTTTATGAAATGATAACCGGCCGGAAACCCAGCGATAAATTTATGGAATATGCACAAATTACAGGGATGATACTTTTACTTACATTGCTACTTTATGCAAATGGGAATGATATTTTTAGGCATATTTTAAATAAATGATAAAAATTGCTTAATTTTGAATAAACTTAAAAACGGAAGCATATGCTACTATCATCAATTATTTTAGGAATGCCCGGGCCATGGGAGATCATTTTAATCGTTCTTGTTGTGCTTCTTATTTTTGGTGGACGAAAAATACCTGAATTAATGAAAGGCCTTGGACAGGGAATGAAAGAGTTTAAAAAAGCCACTAAGGACGACGATAATAATGATGATGAAAACAAATCTGAAAATAAATCATCATAGTAATCGATTTTTGAATGAATGAATTGCATATTAGCATTTAATTTTAAATAAGTTAGTATTTAATACCTGCCTTTTTCTTTTTAACGAATGGGGCAGGTTTTTTTATGACAGAATTATATGAAATACAAAGAAAATTAGAAACTGGCGAATTAAGCGTTGTCCAGGTAGTAGAATATTATTTAAAAAATATTGGCCAGCAAAAACATTTAAATGCTTTTATCGAAGTTTTTGCTGATGAAGCAATAAACAGGGCAAAGAAGATTGACCAGAAGAAAAACAAAGGGAAACTTGCCGGGTTAGTAATAGCCATTAAAGATACCATTTGTTATGAAAACCATAAGGTGTCGGCAGCATCAAAGATGTTGGAAAACTATGAATCACCTTACAGTGCAACAGCAGTTGAGCGTTTAATTAAAGAGGATGCCATAATAATTGGCCGTACGAATTGCGATGAATTTGCCATGGGTAGCAGCGGCGAAAAATCTGCATTTGGCAAAACATTAAATCCTATTGACAATTCAAGGGTTCCGGGAGGTTCTTCGTCCGGTTCTGCTGCCGCAGTGGCTGCCAATTGTTGTTTAGCAGCCCTGGGCTCCGATACTGGCGGCTCGGTAAGACAGCCTGCTTCTTTTTGTGGGTTGGTAGGGTTAAAGCCTACTTATGGGTTAGTATCGCGTTGGGGATTAATTGCTTATGCTTCATCTTTTGATCAGATCGGGATTTTGACCAAAAACATAAACGACAATGCTAAAATAATAGAAGTCATTGCCGGGCCCGATGAAAAAGACATGACTTTAAATCCTGAAATTTGTCCTGATTATCATGATTTTTCGATTGATACCACCAAAATTAAAGTTGCTGTTTTTAAAGAAAGCCTGGACTACCCTGAACTCAACGCTGAAATTAAAAACAGGGTATTGCAATTCATTCAATCATTAAAAAAAATACCCATACAAATTCATGAAATTTCTTTTCCTCTCCTTCAATATATTGTTCCGGCATTTCATGTGCTGGCTCCTGCCGAAGCGATGTCTAACCTGGCAAGATATGATGGTTTGAAATACGGATACCGGGCAAAAAATAAAGATACCTACGATGAATTGTTAACCAAAAGCCGCTCCGAAGGGTTTGGTAAAGAAGTAAAACTAAGAATTCTGGCCGGCTCGTATGTTTTAAGAGAGAAAAATGGATATCATTATAAAAAAGCATTAAAAGTGCGGCAGATGATAAAACAAGAATCTGATAAAATTTTTAAAGAGTACGATTTCATTATAAGTCCTACAACACCAGATATAGCTTTTAAGTTTGGAGAAAGAAGTGACAATCCGGAGAAAATGTTTCTTGAAGATATTTATCTGATGCATGCTAACTTAACCGGTAATCCGGCAATTTCATTGCCTTTAGGTAAGCATAGGTTAAACTTGCCATTTGGCATCCAGGTTACTGCTCGAAAATTCGACGAAAAAAAACTTTTTGCTTTTTCTAATTATATAATGAATAAAATTGAATAAATATTATTTTTACCAATTAATTATGTTTATTATCGTTAAGATTTAAAGTGTGAATTTTTAATAACTATGGGTAGATTTGTTCGAATATTAATAACTGCTTGCTTTGTAATATTTTTCATAGCAGATTTTAGTTTATATGCAGGAGCTGATGTAAGTGGAAGATTTGTAGAGGAAGAAAACCCCGGAAATAAAAAACGAAAGAAAGATTCGATTCCAATTTTTCCTGATCTGGTTTATGAATATAAAATTGCTGAACTGAATAATCTTACTCCCATAGAGCTTGAATATAACGAGCGTGTTCGCCGATATATTGATGTATATACCATTGAACGGCGAGAGCATTTATCAAAAATAATAGGACTGGCAGAATTGTATTTCCCACTTTTTGAGGAAATGCTTGATAAATACAACTTACCATTGGAATTGAAATATCTTGCTATTGTTGAATCCGCTTTGGATCCAAGAGCTGTATCATCTTCTGCCGCAGTGGGTTTATGGCAATTTAAAATTAACACCAGCACAATGTTCGATTTGGAAATAAACTCATATATTGATGAACGATGCGACCCTTATAAATCAACCGAAGCTGCTTGTGCATATCTTCAATATTTATACCGAATTTATAACGACTGGCAACTTGCCCTTGCAGCTTATAACGGTGGCCCGGGAGTTGTTCGTAATGCGATTATACGATCGGGAGGAAAAACAAACTTTTGGGAAATACAACCTTATTTACCCGATCAAACCAATGGATATGTCCCCGCATTTATTGCCGTGAATTATGTAATGAATCATTACACCGACCATAATATTGAACCTGTCCGGTCACAATTTATACATCTCGATATTGATACAGTAAAAATTAATGAGGAAATATCTTTTAAACGAATTTCTGAATTTATTGACTTGCCGGTAGAAACCCTTCAATACCTGAATCCGGCATATAAATTGGATTATATACCTAAATTAAAAGAGGGTGCAACTGTTGTATTGCCGGTTAATAAGATCAGAACCTTTTTGAAAAATGAAAAGGCGATTCTTGATAAAAACAATAAAACCAGAGAGATTAAAGAAGATGTTGCGGAGGCAGGAGAAACTAACGGGAAAGTAAAAATTGTGCATGAGGTGGAAAAAGGCGAATATTTTCATAAAATTGCCATTAAATATAACTGTACTATTGATGATATTAAAATTTGGAATAGTTTGCCATCTAATGATTTAAATGTTGGACAGCGTATTGACATTTGGGTCGACCCAATTCTTGCCCGAAGTATTGATGAAGAAAAGCTGCTGCCAAAACAACAAAGAGATTCAACCGATCGTTATATTTATTATATTGTAAGAGAAGGTGATACAGTCTGGAGTATTGCGGAAAAATTTAATTGCAGGTCTATTTCCGAATTAAAAGAAGAGAACCAGATTAATAATGAAAAAGATTTAAAGCCTGGATTAAAATTAAAAATATACCTGAATAATTAACCTGAAAATCAGTTATCATGAAAAAATTAGTAGTTACCATTCTGTCATTAACAATTATTTTAGGATCATGTAAAGATAAAGATGCATCTAAATCGCTACCTAATGTAACAGGCAGGGCAGGTGAGGTGGTTTTGGTAATTGATGCCGATTTTTGGGATTCAGAAATTGGACATGAGTTTAAGAAAATTTTTCTTGCACCATGCCCGGCACTTCCACAGGAAGAACCTATGTTTGACCTTGCCCATATTCCACATAGCGCATTTTCAAGTATTTTCAGAACACACCGTACAATTGTATCCGTAAGAATTGATAAAAATTTAGATGAATCAAAAGTTGTTATTCAGAAAGATATTTGGGCTAAACCCCAAATGATTATAAATGTTGTTGCACCCGATAAAGAGGGTTTGTTAAAATTGGTTATAGAACAAGGCGATGTTATTGTTGACAAGATATTGGCCAAAGAGATGGAACGTTATGCCAGGGGGTACAAAAAATTTGAAGAAATAGTTATTGGTGACCGTTTAGAGCAAAAATTTGGTTTTCGGTTAACAATTCCTAAAGGATATTCATTAGATGTTGATACTACTGATTTTGTTTGGATAGAAAGTCGCGGCCATGGAGACCTGATACAGGGCTTGCTTGTTTATTCCTATCCGGTACCCGAAATTGGCCTTTCAGCAGGATTAATTTTTGCTAAAAGAGATCAGTTTACCAAACGATTTGTACCCGGACCAAGCAGAAATTCCCACATGGCTGTTGAAAAAGATGCCGATTTCATAAGAAGAGAAATTGAAGTAAATGGATTGGATATTATTGAAACACGCGGATTATGGTATGTGAAAAATGACTTTATGGGAGGCCCTTTTGTTAGCTTTTCATCCATAAACAAGGAAACAAACCAGGTGGTAAATTTTGATGGTTTTGTTTTTGCTCCCCAGTTTGATAAACGAGATTATTTAAGGCAATTGGAGGCGATACTTCATACACTGAAAAAACCTAAGAAAAAGGATAATGGGGCAACTGATTAGCCAAAGTCAACTGGAGCGATCGAAACAAGAAGAAAAATTTGTTCTGCTTACCGCCGAGCAGGTTCGTAAGGATTTTGCCATGTTTGGAATGGATGTGGTTTTCTCGGGAAATGTCAGCCTTGCTTACGATGAATTGTTTGTTCAACTAAAAGTTTATATCGAGAAGCTTTTAAACGATAATTACGAAAAACTAATGTCGTTGCTTTATCAGATTGATGTTAGCCAAAAAGAACTGGTAAAACCCGAACCAAACCAAAGTTTTGAAACAGTACCTGAAATTATTACACACAAAATCCTTGAACGGGAATTAAAAAAAGTGTTAATACGAACCTATTTTAAGGAACAGGGAGATTTGTAGGTTTTTTTGCCTGGCTATTTTTTTGTTCAAAAACAATTCTGAAGCACCTATTTTATTAAATATCCTCCATAATCTCCACCCACCGGGCCTAATTCAACTAAATAATCAGCAATCTTATAAAACCACGGATGATGCTCAATAATATAAATGGCATGACCCTGATCCCGCAAATTGAATAATACTTTCAGCAATTTTTCAATGTCATAAAAGTGGAGCCCGGTTGTGGGTTCATCAAGCAGATACAAACATTTTTCTTTGCTTTTTTTCAATAACTCTTTGGCCAGCTTTAATCGTTGGGCTTCGCCTCCCGAAAGTGTTGTTGCAGATTGCCCCAGCTTTAAATGGCTTAAACCCAAATCGCCTAATAGTTTAAACGAGCTTCTTAGTTTTTGATCAGAAATAAAAATCTCTGACGCTTTCTGAATTGTTGATTTCAGAATATCGGAAATGGTATATCCGTTCCATTTTACTTTCAAAATATCATCTGTAAATCTTTTCCCCTCGCATGCAGGACAGGTAACCCAAACATCCGAAAGGAAATCCATGGAAATTTTTGTTTGCCCTTGTCCTTTACAGGTTTCACACCTTCCGCCTTTGGTGTTATACGAAAAGTGTGATTTTTTTAGTTTATGTTTTTTGGCTTGTGCGGTATTTGCCAATAATTCTCTTATCTGCTCATAAATACCAAGAAAGGTTGCCGGAGTACTTAAGGGATTTTTTCCGATCGGTGCCTGGTCCATTTTAATGATCGAATCAATCTGTTCAAATCCTTTAATTTTTTTGCAATTGACAGCTTTTTCTTCTTTGGCCGAACGGGCAATAACATCGAATAAAAGGCTGGATTTACCACTCCCTGAAACACCTGAAAAAACAGTTATGCCGTTTACAGGCAATTCCAGGTCAATGTTTTTAAGATTATGTGCATGGGCACCTTGAATGGTTAAACCAAAGGTTAACACTATATTTTTTCTCTGAATATCAGATAAGTAATCTTGTTTTAGATATTTGGATGTTAATGATTTTTCGTTTTGTAAAAAGTTTTTCAAATCGCATTGTACCATCATTTCACCACCCTGGCCGCCTGCTTTAGGGCCCAGTTCGATGATATGATGTGCCGATTTAATGACCTCCTCATCATGTTCAACCACAACTACGGTATTGTGTTGGGCCAATTGGTGTAATAATTTAATTAAATGCTGAGTATCTTTCGAATGTAGGCCCACGGTGGGTTCATCCAGAACGTAAGTAATGCCGGTTAACGCTCCCCCAATTTGTGATACCAGTCTTAAACGCCTGCTTTCTCCCCCTGATAAAGTCATGGTGCCTCGGTCAATACTCAAATATCCCAACCCGATTTTAATCATGGCATTTAACTTTTCTTTGCACGAACGCACGATTTCTTTACTAATCGACTGTTCCGATTCTGATAAACTGGTGTTTAACTCTTTAAAAAATTGATGCGCTTTAGTGGTTTCCAATGCAGATACATCGGCAATATTTTTCCCTGCAACTTTATATTTCAATGTTTCTTGATTGAGTCTTGCACCATTGCATTTACTGCATTTTACTTCTTTCATTAAGGCTGCCACATCAGCGCCACCCTTCCTGTCGTGCTTCCTTATGTATTCATCGTTTATATAATGAATCAATCCCAGCCATTTGCTTTTAAATCGATGCACTCCTTCTCTGTTTTTGCGTTTATATTTCCAGTCTATGTCGTATTCTTTTTCGCCGGTTCCATATAAAGCGATCGTTTTTGCTTTATCACTTAGATATTTCCACGATTGAGAATAATCAATGCCATAATTATCGCCAACAGCAGTTAAAATTGCCATATACTGCCCAAACGGGTCTCCATAAAATTTCCCGGTTTTGCTTCCATTCATAGCTCCTTTTTTTAGCGCCAGATCGGTATTAGAAACCAGTTTTTCGGGGTCGCAAGTCAATTCAAATCCCAATCCGTTACATACGGGGCAAGCCCCGGCATGATGATTAAATGAAAAATGATTGGATAGCAGGGTGCATTGATTGCCTTTTGTATCTCTTGATATACGTGAAAACAGCAAACGGTATAAATCATACAGGCCTGTTAATGTGCCCACAGTGGCTCTCGGATTGCGGGTGATTGATTGTTGGTTCACTGCAATAGTGGGAGTTAAACCTGCGCTTTCTATAAAATCAGGACGCGCTTTTTGTTGGATTAAGCTGCGTGCATAGGCCGAAAAACTTTCTGTAAACCGGAATTGCCCCTCGGCAAACAACGTGTCGAATGCCAGTGATGACTTGCCACTACCACTAACTCCGGTTATTACGGTTAGTTTATTCCTCGGAATCTTAACATCTATCCCTTTTAAATTGTGCGTTCGAACGCCTTTAAAAACAATCGGGTTATTAATGATTTGTTCTAAATCATTTTTTCCTTCCGGTTTTTTTGGCGATTTCGACTCGATCAGTGCTTGTGCTGTATATGATTTCTTACAATTCAATAAATCTTTATAGCTGCCGGAAAATATAACTTCTCCACCAGAGGCTCCTCCTTCTGGCCCTAAATCAACAATATGATCTGCAAAGCGAATAATTTCATTGTCATGTTCGATAACAATTACTGTATGACCCTTTTTTGTTAGATTTTGTAATGCTTTTAACAGGATGGAAACATCGTAAGCATGCAGCCCTGTTGTGGGTTCATCAAAAATATAAAGGGTATGGTTCTTGGTTGGTTTTACCAGCTCGGTTGCTAGCTTTAATCGTTGAGCTTCGCCACCGGATAAAGTTGTAGCCGACTGCCCTAAGGAAAGATAACCTAAACCTAAATCATTCATTACATTTAGATAATGATCAATTAGGGGCTCATCTTTAAAAAAAATTGCAGCATCAGAAATTTCCATCTCCAGAATTTCAGAAATATTTTTTCCTTTGTATTTAACGTTTAGTGTTTTTTCATCATAGCGTTTACCCAGGCATGATTCACAAGTAGTTTCAATATTTGCTAAAAAGTGCATCCCTGTTTGGATGGTTCCGGCACCTTCGCAGTTTTCACAGCGCCCGCCTTTGGTGTTAAACGAAAAGTGCCCCTGTTTCCATCCGTTTTTTCTCGATTCAGGTAGCTGAGCAAATAATTTCCGGATAAAATCGAACAATTTGGTATATGTTGCCGGGTTGCTCCGGGGCGTTCTTCCTATGGGCGATTGGTCAATTTCTATTATTTTTTGGATAGCTGTATCTTCCAGAATATCTTTGGCTCTAAAATTTTTTAAGGGTTCATTCTTGAGCTTCTTTTCGTAATATTTTCCTAAGATATCAAAAACCAGGGTAGATTTTCCGGCTCCCGATACACCGGTAACCACATTTAAAGCATGTAAACGAAAATCAACATCAATATTTTTTAAGTTATGCCATTTTGCTCCTTTTATTTTAAGCCATAGGGCTGATAGATTTTTGGATATGCCCAAATCTTCCGGTATTTTTCTAAGAAATTTTAGTGTTTCACTTTCAGCATATTCAATGTTATCAATTTTTTCAATTTCAGTATTAAATAATATTTCACCTCCATCTTTGCCTGCTTTAGGGCCAATATCAATAATCCGGTCGGCATTTAGCATGGTTTCTTTATCGTGCTCCACTACCAAAACCGTATTTCCCTGGTTTCGTAATTGCTTCATTATTTTTATCATCCGCTCATTATCTCGGGGATGGAGCCCAATGGAAGGTTCGTCTAAAATATAAAGGATTCCGCGCAAACCATTTCCAATTTGCGTTGCTAACCTTATTCGTTGTGCTTCGCCACCAGAAAGGGTTGTGGATTCGCGCATTAATGTCAAATAGTTTAATCCCAGTTCTTCAAAGATATGGCACCTTTCAATGATTTTATTTTTGATGGAATCAAATACTTCGTGTTTACTGCCGGAAAATTCAATATTTTCAAATGTTGTTTTTAATTGTGATACCGGCAATGATGCAAAATCGGTGATATTTTGATGATTAATGGTTACCGAAAGAGCTTTTTGATTAAGCCTTTTTCCATTGCACTGCTTGCATTTTACAGTTTTTGCAAAACGTAAAATATTTGGATTCCGATCCACACGAAGAATATTTTCCATGATAGGGAGAATCCCTTTATAATAACCTTCTTCTCTGGGTTTTGCTGTTATTCCGCTCCATTTCATCCTCGATTCGAGAGTGTGTTTGCCAAACGGAATTTTGATTTTGCTGCTGCCGTTTAAAATGATATCCTTTTGCTTATCGGTTAAATCTTTCCATGGAATATCCACATGAAAACCTTCGGAACGGCAAACCTGGTCAAGCACATCGATGGTAACCTGAGAATAAATTGTATAGCCGGAAGGTGTAGTTATTTTTAATGCTCCCTGCCGTAAACTTTTATTTTCATCTTTAATCAATAATTCCGGGTCAATCTGGTCTTCAACTCCCAGTCCTTTGCAATGTGAGCAGTAGCCATCAGGACTGTTAAAAGAAAACAGGCTGCGGGTTAATTTTATTTCCGGGAATTGATTTGACTTCTCGCCTAAGCGGGCAAAAAGTAACCGTAAATAGTCGTATATCTCACTCATAGTACCAACGGTAGATCGTGGATTTCGGCTTACTGTTTTTTGATCTACCGAAATCGCGGGCATTAATCCTTCAATCCGCTCTACATCGGGACGGCTCATTTTGCCTAAGAATTGGCGGGCATAAGAAGAGTAAGATTCAAAATACCTGCGTTGACTTTCTTTACAAATGATATCATATACCAACGAAGATTTTCCTGATCCTGAAACTCCCGTAATACAGGTTATCTGATGATGTGGAATTTTTAAGCTTATATCTTTTAAGTTATGTTCGCTTGCTTTTTCGATTTGGATATGTTGCATTGGTTTATCTTTCTTAATTTTTGGTGTCTTGTCATTAGTCAAAAAATGAATGAATAATGCCAGGCAATTAATTTTTGTCTATATGGCTATAATTAATAAACAATTTTTCGTTCTTATCATCCGTAAGAAAAGCAAAATTATATTATTTATTTTGTTTATCAATGCATTAAGTTTTGGGTAATTTTTATGAATAATTGTTTTTGTTGGAGTATATCCAAAATTCTAAATCAAGCTATTCTATTATTCATTATATTTGCCGGTAAAATTTGTATTATGAGAAAAAAAGAAAGTATTGAGCAATTCTTAGCTCTCAAAAAAGTTGCTATTGCTGGCGTTTCTGCAAATACTAAAAAGTTTGGTTATGCCGTATTTAATGAACTCAGGCAAAAAGGGTTTGAAGTTTGCCCGATTAATCCTAAAATGGATGAAATTGAAGGGGTTAAGTGCTATCAATCTGTTTCTGATATTCCTGATGATTTTGATAAATTGTTTATTGTTACTCCAAAAACGAAAACAGACAACATTTTAGAGCAGGCTGCACAAAAAGGAATTAAGCATGTTTGGATTCAGCAAATGTCTGGTACAGAAAACTCGCGTAAAATTGCAGAAGAAAAAAGCATCAACCTGATCGATAAATCTTGTATATTAATGTATGCCGAACCAGTTAAAAGCATTCATAAATTTCACCGTACCATATGGCGATTATTTGGTTTAATGGCAAAATAATAAATGACAATTCTAAATAAACAGACAAAAATGAGAAAACTATTAATTTTAATCGCATTACCAATTCTGTTCCTTATTTCCTGTAATGATGATGATGACGATGCTGCAGTACAATTAAAAAAAGATATTGCATTAATTCAGGATTATCTTGCAGACAGCAATTTAACAGCCCAATCTACCGACTCCGGATTGCATTATATTATCGACGAGCAGGGAAGTGGTGTAAGACCAACTTATTCGTCTATTATAACTGTTGTATATACCGGGCGATTGCTTAATGGAGAAGTTTTTGATAGTGGAGAAATCACCATTCAATTGTTTAAATTAATTGAAGGCTGGCAAGAAGGTATGCAGTTATTTAATGAAGGAGGAAAAGGCAAACTTTTGATCCCATCAGCTCTTGGCTATGGAAGCGAAAGCCAGGGTTCAATTCCGGCAAATTCTGTTTTAATTTTCGATATTCATCTTAAGACGGTTATTGATTAGATTCTTTTTGTTGATCTTTCAATATAATGAATTGTTCTGATTTTAGGATTATGTATAAATTCTGACACTTTTTAATAGGGCAAACGGCATTTCGTTTATCTGATTAGTGAACCTTTAAATTTTATCCTAAAATGAGAAAACTATTTTTAATACTTACCGGAGCTGTTTTGTTGTCTTCATGTTCAGAAAAATTTTCCAATCAGTACCGAAATAATCAGTTAAATACCGGTGTATACCAATCATTGTCGGTTAAAAAGAATCCTTCAGAATTGTGGAAATTTAAAACCGGTGGAGAAATTTATGCATCAGTTACGTATGATCATAACAATATTTACGTCGGTAGCGGTGATCAAAATTTTTATTCCCTGAATGCAAAAACCGGTAACCTGAACTGGAAATTTGAAACCGATGGGGCGATTTATTCAACTGCTGCTTTAAAAGATCAATTTGTTTACTTCTTAAGTTATGATGGATTTTTATACAAATTGAATAAAAAATCAGGGAAGCAGGTTTGGCAATTTGAAACTACTGGTGACCAAAAACATTTGATTAAAAATTATTATAATCCAGATGAAATGGTTGAAGACTTTTGGGATTTTTACCAATCGTCGCCAACCATTTATAGTAATACCATATATTTTGGTGCAGGGGAAAAATTCTATGCTGTTGATTTGGATACTGGCAAAGAAAAATGGCATTTTAAAACAGAAGGAGCAGTACACTCATCTCCTGCAATAAAAGACAACAAAGTTTATTTTGGAAGCTTTGATGGCAGGGTTTATTGCCTTGATATGCAGACAGGTACTGAAATCTGGCAATTTGAAACCGGACAAGATACTGAACAATATGTTTGGTTAGGGGTACAAGCTTCACCGGCTATTGAAGATGAAAAATTGTATATAGGATCTCGCGATGCTTCAATTTATTGTATAGATATAAACTCTGGTGACACAATCTGGACGAATGATAATTTTAACCGGTCGTGGATGCCATCTTCTTTTGCCATAGGAAAGAATCTGTATTGTGGTTCTTCTGATGGTTTTTGTTTTTATGTCATTGATAAAAGTACTGGAAAAATTATTAAAACGATAGATACTCATTCATATACTTTTTCGTCGCCTGCCATTAATCAGCAAATGGCATATGTTGGTTCTGCCAATGGACGGCTTTACGGAATTAACTTAAACGACCAATCTATTGATTGGGAATATAAAAGTAAAACCGTAAAAAATAACACACTTGGAATTTATAACAAAAAAGGAGTAATGAATAAGGAAAAGCTACGTGATTTAATGATTAAGTTGGATGTAACAAATTATTCTAACATGGTTAAAATGTACGAACATTTATTTGAATCTTCAGGTGCCATACTATCATCTCCCGTTATTTCAAATGAAACGATTTTTTATGGAAGTGCTGATGGGTATATTTATGCACTATCAGAAAAATAGAATTATCGATCTTTTTTTATACAGTTGCCCTGATTTTTTTTATTATCAGGGCTTTTTTTTATTTATCTCATTAACAGGTAACGTATTTGTGATTACTTAAAGTAAAACAAAAAGAGAGTTACAGATATGATTTTGTGGATTATGGAAAAAAATATATTATTGACGGATTTTAATTTAAAAAAAGACAAAAAATAAACCAGATGAGACACTTTTTTAAAAAAATTCGTCGGAAAATGGGTAAAATATTTGCCCGCTCGCTTGATTATGTTGAAATAATTGGTAACCGGTTGCCTCATCCTGCAACGCTTTTTGCTTTATTAGCACTTATTGTAGTCCTTGTTTCATGGCTTGGGCATGTGCTTAATGCTCAGGCTGTTCATCCTGTTGATGGTACATTAATTGAAGCCCGTAACCTGGTAAGTGCCGATGGTATTCGTTGGATGTACACAAACCTCATTGAAAATTTTCTTAAATTTCCTCCCTTAGGTTATGTCTTGGTTGTAATGATTGGTATTGGTGTTGCCGAGGGGTCCGGCTTGTTTAATACAATGATCAGATCTCTTGTTTTGAGTGCGCCGCCCAAATTAATTACAGGTGCAATAGTTCTGGCAGGGATTCTTTCGCATTTAGCATCCGAGGCCGGGTATGTTATTCTTATTCCTTTAGGCGCAATGATTTTTCATGCCCTTGGTCGGCATCCAATGGCTGGTTTAGCAGCTGCATTTTGCGGTGTAAGTGGAGGTTTTGGTGCTAACTTTTTTATCGGATCAATCGATCCCGTATTAGCCGGAATTTCTGAATCTGCAGCACAGATGATTTTACCTGCCATAAAAGTTAATCCTGCAGTGAACTATTATTTTATGTTTGTTTCCAGTTTTTTGGTTGTAATTTTGGGTACATGGGTAACCGAAAAAATTGTAGAACCACGATTAGGTAAATATGAAGGTAGTGCTGAAAAACTCCCTATTGTACAACTTACCCCTAAAGAAAAAAAAGGATTAAGATATGCCGGATGGGGATTGTTGATAACGCTTATTGCCCTGGCATTTTCTGTTATTCCCGAAAATGGCATCTTTAGAGACCCTGATACAGCTTCTGTACTACATTCTCCTTTCTTTGAAGGAATAATCATTGCAATTTTAATCATGTTCTTTATTCCCGGCCTTATTTATGGAATTACTGTGGGTACCATAAAAAGTGATAAAGATGTTGCCAAATTCCTGGGAAAATCGATGGGTGGAATGGGTGGATATATTGTGTTGGTGTTTTTTGCTGCACAGTTTGTATATTTTTTTAATTATAGTAACCTGGGAATTATTTTTGCTATAAAGGGAGCTCAAACATTACAGAGTATTGGATTAACTGGAATTTCATTAATTGTAGCATTTGTTTTTCTTTCGGCATTTATTAACATGTTTATGGGTAGCGCATCTGCAAAATGGGCAATTATGGCACCTGTATTTATTCCAATGCTTATGCTAATTGACCCTCCATATCATCCGGGGTTAACGCAGGCTGCATTTCGTATTGGCGATTCTGTTACTAATCTTATTACTCCAATGATGAGCTACTTTGCTTTAATTGTAACTTTTGCACAAAAATATGACGAAAAATACGGAGTGGGAACCATCATCTCGTCCATGTTGCCATATACAGTTGTGCTTACATTAGGATGGATTCTATTATTGATTGGATGGATGTTAATTGGTTTACCTTTGGGTCCTGATGGCCCTTTATTTATCCCGTCACCATAATTCAATTAAAATCTCCGGAAAAACTACTCCGGAGATTTTAATTTAAAATCAATAAACTCGTACCTTTGATTTCTTAGCCGGGGTTCAAAGCCTGCTTCGCGTATGGCTTGCTGTATGCCTTTGGCATCGAATTTGTAATCGGCGCCAGCCGACGAAACAACATTTTCTTCTATCATGATTGACCCAAAATCGTTGGCTCCTGCATGCAGGCATATTTGTGCAATATCTTTTCCTACCGTTAACCACGAAGCCTGTATGTTTTTTATATTGGGTAACATAATACGGCTTATCGCAATGGTTTTAATATATTCTTCGGAAGTAACTTCATTTTTAATGCCCAATTCTCGTTGTAAAAATGTATTTGTATCCTGGAAAGGCCAAGGAATAAAAGCTAAAAATCCCGGCGCTGTTTCCGGCTTTTCCGATTGAACCTGCCGGAAAGCAACCAAATGCTCTATTCGCTCTTTTTTTGTTTCGATATGGCCAAACATCATGGTTGCCGATGTTACCATATTTAATTGATGTGCTTCGCGCATAACATCAAGCCATTGTTGAGTATTTGCTTTTCCGGGGGAGATACTTTTTCGTACCCGGTCGCATAAAATCTCTGCACCGGCGCCGGGTAAACTATCCAATCCCGCCTTTATTAATGATTCAAGAATTTCTCTGTAAGTTTTCTTTTCTAGCCTTGCTAAATGAACAATCTCTGGTGGCCCCAGTGCATGCAATTTCAGGTTTGGATAAAGTGATTTTAATTTTTTAAATAAGTTAGTATAAAAATCAAGTTTTAATTTCGGATGCAAGCCTCCTTGCAACAATAATTGATTACCACCCAGATTAAACAACTCTTCGATTTTAATTTTGTACTCATCAATAGATGTAACATAAACCTGCTCGTCCTTTGGGTTGCGGTAAAAATTGCAAAACTTGCATTGCGAAATACAAGCATTTGTAATATTGATATTTCGGTCAATTTGCCAGGTTACGATATGATCTTGTTTATGATCTTGTCTTAAAGTATTAGCTATATAAACTAATTCTTCTAGTGGTGCATTTTCGTACAACAAAAGCCCCTCTTCAATTGTTAAAAAGTCATGATGAAGTGCTTTTTTATAAAGATTTTTGATGTTCATTATAATATTTATTAAATGCAAAAATAATTAATTCTATTGATGATTTTAGAATAAAGACTTGCTTCAATTTTATTAACTTTACAAATTACACTATAAGAAGTTCAACCATGGAAATGAAAATAAATAAAATACTGGATTCTCAGGTTGATTTACCTGTTATTTATCTTGCATCAGATTATAAAGATTTAAAAAACTACGCTTTCTCACCTACTGAATTTGAGTATATCAAAAATTTAGCGATTGATGATAAAAAGTTGGTTAAAATTAATTCGTATTTTAAGTGGTCATATATTCATTTTATTGATGCTGGAGAAGATATTTATAAAACTAAGGAGAAACTGAGAAGGCAGGCAGGGGATCTATATACCGACCTGAAAGAAAATAAGCATAAAGAGGTTTTAATTATTGATTTATGCAATAATGCTGAGTTTACACTGGCTTATATCGAAGGACTTGGGCTAAGCCATTATCAGTTTTTAAAATATGTTTCGAAAAAGGACGAAAAGAAAAACATTCTACAGGAAATAAAAGTATTGAGCTCAAAAATTACTAATGAGCAAATAGATGAATTAAATATTATCCTTCAGGCAGTATATCTTACTCGTGATTTAGTAAACGAGCCTGTTGCGAGCCTGAATGCAGAGCAATTAGCCGAAGAATTTGAAAAAATAGGTAAACTGGCTGATTTCGATGTAGAGATTTTTAATCATAAAAAAATCGAATCACTGAAAATGAATGGATTGCTTACTGTAAATAAAGGAAGTATTGACCCACCAACATTTTCAGTATTAACATGGAAACCATCAAATGCAGTCAATAAAAAACCATTTATACTTGTAGGTAAAGGTGTGGTTTATGATACCGGCGGAATGAATTTAAAACCGGGTAATTATTTAGATAACATGAAATCTGACATGGCAGGAGCTGCTTCTGTTGCTGGTACAATGTACGCCCTGGCAAAAGCAAAAATGCCGGTTTACACCATTGCACTTATTCCTGCAACAGATAATAGAACAAATGGGAATGCCTATGTTCCCGATGATGTGATTAAAATGAATAATGGTGTAACTGTTGAGATAAAAAATACAGATGCCGAAGGTAGGTTGATTTTAGCTGATGCACTGAGCTTTGCAAGGCAGTATAATCCCAGTCTGGTTATCGATATTGCAACCCTAACCGGATCTGCTGCTCATGCTATTGGAGATTCTGGTGTGGTGGCCATGTCCAATCTTAAAGAGGAAAAGTGTCAGCTGTTGGAACAATTAAAAATTTCAGGTAATAATGTTTACGAGCGTATTGTTGAATTTCCTTTGTGGGAAGAATATGACGAGATGCTAAAATCAGATATTGCAGACATTAAAAATATTGGGGGAAAAGAAGCAGGAGCCATTACTGCAGCTAAATTTTTACAGCGGTTTGTTGATTATCCATGGATTCATTTGGATATAGCAGGCAGTGCATTTTTAACCAAAAGAGATAATTACAGGAGCATAGGGGGTACCGGAGTTGGTGTGCGCTTGTTTTTCGATTTCTTTAATAGCCAGTTATAAAAACTTGCCGAATAATTGTTAATTTTGCTTAACTTAAATTCAAATTTTAAAACGATCAATATATGATTCAAGATAAAATAGTTGTAGGTATATCGCATGGAGATATAAATGGAATAAGTTATGAGGTGATTATCAAATCGTTAATGGATAATAGAATTCTAGATTTTTGTGTTCCTGTGGTTTTTGGATCAGCAAAAGTAGCAGCATATCATCGGAAAGCACTGAATATTGCGAACTTTAGTTTCAATAATATTAAAACGGCAGATGAAGCCAATTTCAAAAGAGCCAATATTATTAATTGTTTGGATGATAATGTAAGGGTTGAATTAGGTAAATCAACACCGATAGCAGGTGAATCTTCGTTTATCTCTCTCGAGCAGGCGGTTAAAAGTTTAAAAGAAGATAAAATTGATGTTCTGGTAACTGCCCCGATTAATAAGGATAATATTCAATCAGATCAGTTTAATTTCCCGGGACACACAGAATATTTGACAAAAGAGGATGGCTCTGATGAATCTTTGATGTTAATGGTGAGCGAGTACTTAAAAATAGGTGTTGTTACCGGACATATTCCTATTAGTGATGTGCCAGGTGCAATTAATGTGGAAAATATTTTAGCGAAATTGCGGATAATGAATAAGTCATTAATACAGGATTTTAGGATAAGAAAACCTAAAATTGCAGTGCTGGGATTAAACCCCCATGCCGGAGATAATGGATTAATTGGAACCGAAGAGAGTGATATAATAATTCCTGCAATTGAAAAAGCAAAAGAAGAAAATATACTGGCTCTTGGACCATACCCAGCCGATGGTTTTTTTGGCAACGATAACTTTATGCAATACGATGCAGTTCTGGCCATGTATCACGACCAGGGACTTGCTCCTTTTAAAGCACTCGCTTTCGACTCCGGTGTAAACTATACAGCCGGATTAGACTTTATACGCACATCCCCGGGTCACGGAACTGCTTATGAAATTGCGGGACAGGGAAAAGCCACTCCCGATTCATTTAGAAATGCGATTTATTTGGCTTGCGATATTTTTAAAAACAGGAAGGAATATAAAGAGATTTCAAAAAATCCTTTACAGCACCACGAAATTTCTGATAAAGAGTCAGAATAGTGTGTTTTCAAATATAGATTTAAGGGTTGAAAGTAAATCAACCCTTTTTTAGTGTTTTATAACATAAAAATCCAGTCATATTGTCCATTGTACCTCTGTTAATAAGGCAAATTATTTCTTAAATTTGTTTCAATACCTTTTTTCATCTAAATTATTCATAAATAAATTGCTTTAAAACAGCTAGATGTTTTTTATGGATAAGCAGGAGCTTCTGATTATGTCATAAATTATAAACTAAATAAGGAGGTACTCATGTCAAAAATTGATCTGTCCCTAAAAAATCTTGAAGAACTTTTTCCATCGGATTTTTCCCAGGAACAAATTGCTAAAGCAAAAACACTATTTTTAAAACAACTGGCACTTTTAAGTCATAAGTTTTATGGAGGTAAAATCCAAACACTTCCCAAAGCCGGTGTTTATGGATTTAACTGGTTTAATGTTTACTATACTCCCGGCGTATCGAAAATTTCTACAACTATTCGCGATGATAATAATACTTCGTTTGACCTGTCGAACAGGGGGAATATGGTAGCTGTAGTGTCTGACTCTACCCGGGTATTAGGTGATGGGGATTGTACCCCTCCCGGAGGATTAGGTGTTATGGAAGGGAAGGCTTATTTGATGAAATATTTAGCAGGTGTTGATGCAGTTGCACTGTGTGTTGATAGCTATAATAAGAAAGGTGAACACGATCCGGATAAGATCATTGATTTTGTTAAAATGTTACAACCAAGTTTTGGAGCAGTTAACCTTGAGGATATTTCTCAACCAAATTGTTATAAGGTGTTAGACACATTGCGCGAAGAATGCGATATCCCGGTTTGGCATGATGATGCTCAGGGTACCGGATCGGTGACTGTTGCAGGATTAATTAATGCTTTACGCATTGTTGATAAAGAGTTGAAGGATATTAATATTGTTTTATATGGTGCTGGAGCCTCTAATGCTACAATTGCAAGATTGATATTACAGGCAGGTGCTGATCCTGAAAAGATGATATTATTTGACTCTAAAGGAGGATTGCATAAAGATAGAAGTGATATTGAAAAGGATACAAGATTTTATCGCAAATGGGAACTTTGTCAGAAAACAAACCCTGCAAAAATTAATGATCCTGAAGAGGCCCTCAAAGGTGCTGATGTTTTAATTGCATTAAGCAAACCGGGGCCAGATGTAATTAAACCGGAATGGATTAAAGGAATGGGCACAAAACCTATTGTTTTTGCATGTGCAAATCCTGTTCCCGAAATATATCCTTATTCGGCAAAAGAAGCAGGAGCTTATATTGTAGCAACCGGACGTGGTGATTTTCCAAACCAGGTAAACAACTCATTGGGATTCCCCGGTATTTTAAAAGGTGCTCTTTTGGTTCGTGCCCGTAAAATTACTGATGAAATGGCTGTTAAAGCTGCATATTCAATGGCCAATTATGCCGAAAAAAATGGAATTAATCCTGACTATATTATGCCTAAAATGGACGAAACAGAAATGTTTGCTCATGAAGCAGCAGATGTAGCCATGGAAGCAATTAAAAATGGAGTGGCCCGTGTTGAAATGACCCGGGATGAAGTATTTAAGAAAACAATGGAAGACATCAAGCATACACGTGATACTATAGATATGATGATGCAAAATAATTTAATACAGCAACCAGATATTAGCATGCTTGAAGATGCGCTAAAATTTGCAGTGGATCAGGTAAAATAAATATAACAGATACTAATTGCAATAATTGAAGAATTAATAGAGTTGCTGATTTGGCAGCTCTATTTTTTTATAAGGATTTTATACGTATTACTTTGTTGCCCCGAATAAATGTTTAGAAAATAAATCCCATCATTAATATTATTCATCGTAATTTGCAGCGTATTATTTTCTGAAGAAATTTTTCCTTCTTCTTTTACCAATCCGGTAATATCAATTATTTTGAAAAAGTAATTACTGTTCTTTTCAGGAGAATTAATTTCTATTGTAAATTCCCCGTTGCTGGGATTTGGATAGATATTTATATGTGGTTCTTCTTCTTTAATTGTTGGTTTAATATCGCTAATAACAATAAATTTACTTTCGGAAAATTGAGTACATCCTGCATAATTTGTAACGCCAACAAAATAATCTCCGTTTTCTTCCACGATATAAGACTTTCCGGTAGCGCCTTCAATGGGTTCATTATTAAGGTACCATTGATTATTAATATTAGAACTGGATGTTAACTTATTACCTTCTATTGTAAATGTGGGTTTCTCCGGAATGTCAAAAACGGATACACCATCATGTGTGGTTTTAAAATAGGTGTCATTGGCATATAATGAAATTTGTTTAATCCCGAACGAACGATATTTTACCCAATGTGGTCCGGATCCGGTTGTGTTTTGGGGTATTGCATCAGTTCCAAAATCCCAAAACAAATTGTAGGATGAGTCCAAATTTGATACTACCCGAACACTATCATATAAGCAAATGGAATCAGAATCAATAAATATTTGTGGTTCTATAAACTTTGTATCTTCTATTATACTTATACTGTCAATGCTCACGCCAGGCCCTCTAAGTCCTACCGCCTCAAATGCAATGTAATAATTGTCTGTCAATTCCGGCAATGGAATATTCTTCTTTTCCCAGCTACTGATATCATCATGAAAACTTCTGATTAGCTTCCAATCTAATGAATCGGCCTTTTTATATAAGACATTTAATTGATGCACATCATTATTAAAAGCTGGCATATGAATATAAAAACTAAGCAGAAAATTTTCTCCGGATGATAAATTCAATTTTGGAGAAACTAATTTAGAAGTTTCCATATTATCATTATAAAAGTGTGCATTATAACTTCCTTCGAAAGCTGTATCCAGAAAACCCGATTGTCCTCCTGTTTTTATGATCCACCCTATGGAGTCTGTCGATCTTATTTCGAACCAGTGATTAAAAACCTGCAATGGATTTTCAAATGTTTCATAGAATGGCGCGTTGACCGAATCCATTCTTCTAATATATGCAGCATTTGATGGTAATGACTCAAGTACCGGAAATTTATTAAACAGTGCGGTTACCTGGTATTTGTAAACCGAGTTAATCGTAGTTGTAGTATCGGTATAATTGGAATCCTGAGTCGAATCAATTTTTTCGTTATTTCTGTAAATGTAGTACTTGTCAATGCTGTCATTATTAATTACTTCGTTCCATTTTAAATAAATTAGAGTATCCTCTGCCCATACTTTTAGGTTAGATGGTATTGAATCGTAAGGAAGATATCCGTCAAGAAATAATATTCCTGTGCTATCCGGATCAAGCCATGCCCTTAACTGTTGTTCAGGCGCTGAATAATCTTGCCATGCATGATGAAATTGTTGATAGTAGTCATTATAATTAAAACTGCAACTGGCATCTCCGCCTGTTAGATCTCCAATAATTCTTTGGTTCTGATCAAAAATAGGACTACCGGAAGATCCTCCTTCTGTTGTTCCAATATCCCATGTATCAATCCACCAATGTGTGTTAGGTGTATATTCGCCACCAAAATTTCCAGTTGTAGCTCCATCGTTTGAAATAGTTATTTTTTTGATATCTCCACCAGGATGGTGAATTGATGTTGCTTGAGTGGGGTCTGAAAAATTTCTGTTCCAACCAGCATAATATGGCGAATATGAGGGAGGAGGCAACTCAGAAAGTTCCAACAATGTGAAATCTAAAGTTTTACTGGGGGCAGCAGCAATAATTTCTGATCCTCCAATAGTTTGGTCCATATTTCCATTAACATCTTCACAATCCGGACTCTCATAATTAAAATAGAAAATAGCGTTTTCAGCATCAGTCGAATTATCAATGCAATGATTGGCAGTTAAAAAATAAGGTTTTCCATCGTTTTTTGTGTTATTAATTAACGCACCCGAGCAAAGCAGACCATTAGCTATAATTTTACCTACCGATTTTTTTGCGATTTGCCAGTTGTCTCCTTCCGGACAATTAACATTAACATTGCAACTTCCTGATGATCCAAAACTTTTTTCATTGTTTGATAATAAATCGAAAATGTTTTTATAATCATGGCCAATACTTGATATGTGTAATTCTCCTGAGAAATTCACATCATTAGGCTCAAAATATTCTATAATGATTTCATCTCCTTGAACCGGAGCAACAGGTAAAATATGATTTCTCTTGTTGTTTAAATAAGTAAATGCTCCAAGGATATGCTTGCTTTGCTGATTATAAATAAAAACATCAGCGCCTTTGGGCACTCTGTAATAATCAAATAGAACACTTAACGAATAAGCCCCCGGCGATTGAATTCTTATTTGCCATATTTTATCTCCGTTTGGGTAATTGGTCCAAACCCCATCATTTGCAGATGAGATGTCTATATCAATCATTTTTGCATAACGCATTGATTTTAATCCGGTTTTTTGATGAGACTCATCCTCCTGGATGATTTGTTCTAAATTAAAACCAGGCAAAATAACCGTTGGGACATTGTTCTTGCTGCTGGAGAAATATCGTGGAGTTCCCTTTTGACTTATTTGGGAAAATGAAAACTGATGAATAAACAGAATACTTATAAATAGACTTATTGTAAGCTTCATTATAGTTTAATTGACGAAGTGTAATTAACCAAAAATACGTTTTTAATATTAAAAAGAAAATAATTTAATGTTATCATTCTGATCGTTTGGTTAAAATAATTTTTAAAGGAATTTTTATGAACTCAATTTTTATGTATTTTTAACGTTTATTTAAAAAAAGCTATGTACGAATTTATAACAGGAGAAATAAAAGAGATTTTCCCCACCTATATTGTATTGGAAAATTCAGGAATAGGATATTTTATTCATATATCAGTAAATACATATTCTAAAATATCCGGAAAAGAAGAGTGTAAGCTTTATATTTACGAAGCAATTCGCGAAGATGCTCATCTTTTGTATGGCTTTTTTGATAAACCTGAACGGGAAATGTTTTTGCACTTAATTTCCGTTTCGGGTGTTGGGGCTAATACAGCAAGAATGATGTTATCATCGCTTCACCCAGATGAGATTCGCGATGCAATTGTACAGGGCAATGTTGATTTGTTAAAAAGCATTAAAGGTATAGGAGCAAAATCGGCCCAACGAATAATTGTTGATTTAAGAGATAAGGTTGGTAAAGCAACAGGCGACCAGCAATTAGTTGCTACTTTAAACAATACTATTCAAGACGAAGCGTTATCTGCATTAGTTATGTTGGGTTTCCCTAAAAATAGAGTGGATAAATTAATCAATGATATTCTTAAAGAGAAAAAGGATCTTACAGTTGAAGATTTAGTTAAAGAATCTCTGAAAAGAATTTAATATGATTTATAGTTTAGTTAAATCTTGCTGTTGAAAAAATTATTTAAATATTCGGTGCTGATTCTTATTTTCATTGTGCCTTGGGCAAAACATGCTCAGGGTCATATTTTAGTTTCTGCCAGTTCAGATTTTTATCAACAAGAAGATACATCTGACATTTTTTCTCCCCTAAACAATGATGAACCTTTTCTTTTACCCGCTCAAAAGGAATCTCCTTTGCAATTACAAAGCCCGTCTAATATAAAAGACACCGTTACATACGATCCGGAAACCAATGAGTATATCATATCAAAAAAGATTGGGGAGTTTGAATATCGTCCTTCATCGCGAATGACCCTGGAGGAGTATCAAAATTATCAATTTGAGCAAACGTTAAGAGAGTATTGGCGGCAAAGAGCCAAAGGTGGAGCAATGGATGATCAGACAGGACTTTTTCCAAACCTTAGGCTGGGAGGAGAAGCATTTGATAAAATTTTTGGCAGTAATGCCATAAACATTGTACCTATGGGATCGGCAGAGTTAATTTTTGGTATCAATATTAACAGTACCGAAGATCCCACCATAGCCGAAAATCTACGTAAAACAACAACGTTTGATTTCGAAGAAAAAATCATGATGAATGTAACAGGTACAATTGGCGACAAAATAAAATTGGGGATTAATTATAATACCGAAGCAACTTTTGATTTCGAAAATCAGACCAAACTGGAGTATATTGGCAAAGAGGACGAAATAATTAAAAGAATTGAAGCAGGGAATGTGACATTACCTTTACCGGGATCATTAATTACAGGTAGCCAGAGTTTGTTTGGAATAAAAACCGAACTTCAGTTTGGACGGTTAACGGTTTCGAGTGTGTTTTCACAGCAAAAGGGAGAAACCAAGGTTATTGAGGTAAAAGGGGGAGCTCAAACCCAGTATTTTGATATAAAAGCAGACGAGTATGATGCCAACAGGCACTTTTTTTTATCGCAATACTTTAAAGATAATTACAACAAGGCTCTGGAAGAATTACCTGTTATTAAAACACCATACACGATTACAAAAGTAGAGGTTTGGGTAACCAATAAGGTAAATAATAACGAAGAAAATAGAAATGTTCTTGCTTTACTCGATTTGGGTGAAAGAGATGATAATGTTTTTGCTCAGCCGGAAGTTATTAATCCTGCTTCTTTTGCAGACATGTATCCATCAAATAATACGAATGAAATTTACAATAAAATTTTAACCCAGTTACCTAACCGGAATTTCAATGAGATTAATAAAGCACTCGAACCATGGAGTGCCTATAATTATATGTCCGGACAGGATTATGAGAAGATTGGAAGTGCCAGGAAATTAAGGCCAAACGAATACGACCTTAACGAACAATTGGGATATATTTCGTTGAACTCAGCATTAAATGCTGATGAAGTTTTGGCAGTAGTATATGAGTACGATCTTGGTGGGCAAAGATATCAGGTGGGTGATTTTTCTACCGATGGAATTACAACTGACCAGTTTTTGGTGGCAAAATTAATTAAGGGAACTAATCAAACTCCTGGTTTGCCTACATGGGATTTAATGATGAAAAATATCTATGCAATTGGAGCTTATCAGGTTAATAGCGAAGATTTTGTGTTGAATATATTATATGAGGACGACAAAACAGGTAACGCCCTTAACTATATACCGGAAGGGAAAATCAATAAAAAGATACTGCTCAAAGTATTAAATCTGGATAATTTAAATTCGCAACACGATGCTATTCCCGATGGTAGATTTGACTTTATAAACGGAATAACTATTAATGCATCCAACGGGCGAATAATTTTTCCTGTTTTGCAACCATTTGGTGAATACTTAAGAAAACAATTTGGCGATACTGATGCCGACCAAAAAATTGCTGACGAGTATGTTTTTCAGGAACTATATGATACTACGCTTACCTATGCACGTCTTGTTGCCGAAAAAAATAAATTCAGATTAAGGGGAGAATACCGGTCGGCCTCAAGTTCGGATATCGCATTAAATGCATTTAATATTCCCAAGGGTTCAGTAGTTGTTACTGCCGGAGGCCGCAAATTAACCGAAAATATCGATTATACGGTAGATTACAACTTAGGACGCGTAAAGATTATTAATGAGGGATTATTAGAATCTGGCGCTCCTTTGCAAATTTCTCTAGAAAGTCAGGCTTTGTATAGCATACAAACAAAAACTTTGCTGGGAACTCATTTAAATTATCAATTTTCAGATCAATTTAATGTGGGTGCTACTATAATGAATTTGACTGAACGCCCGCTTACTCAAAAAGTAGCATTTGGTGAAGAGCCTATTTCTAATACAATTTGGGGTTTGAATACATCTTATCGTACAGAATCACAATTGATAACTAACTTGGTTGATAAGTTGCCTTTTCTTGAAACCAAAGAAAAATCGTCTATAATGTTTGATGCCGAGTTTGCACATTTAATACCGGGGCACTCAAAAGCGATTGAAAAAGAAGGGAATGCATACATCGATGATTTTGAAGGAAGTGAAACGTCACTCGATTTGAAAAGTTTTAATACATGGGTAATTTCAAGTACTCCGCAGGGACAACCCGGGCTTTTCCCTGAAGCAAACTTTTCTAATGATTTAGCCTATGGAAAAAACAGGGCTAAAATTGCATGGTATAAAATTGACCCATTGTTTTTAAGAAATAACTCATTAACTCCCGGACACATAAAAAGTGATGCAGAGCAACAATCCAATCATTTTGTGCGTGAAATTTATGAAAAAGAAATTTTTCCGAATAAAGAATCAGAAACTACGGTGCCTACAGCTTTACAGGTTTTAAATGTGGCTTACTATCCCGATGAAAGAGGCCCTTATAATTACGATGATGGAACGGATCCGGCTTTTGCCGGCGTAAATCCTGACGGGACCTTAAGAAATCCGGAAGAAAGATGGGGCGGAATAATGAGAGAAATGCCTACAACCGATTTCGAGGCTGCCAATGTCGAGTATATTGAATTCTGGCTGATGGATCCTTTTGTTTACGATTCCACAAATACAAATAGCGGTACATTGTATTTTAATCTTGGTAATGTATCGGAAGATATTCTTAGAGATTCAAGAAAAAGTTTTGAAGACGGACTGCCAGATTCTGATGATCTTTCTAGTGTTGATACAACCGTTTGGGGTAGAGTGTCAGCTAATGATTTTACGGTTGAAGCTTTTGATGTTGGAAGAGAAAATCAGGATGTTGGGTTGGACGGCTTAAAAAATGATGACGAACAAAGTTTTTTCCAGCAGTATCTGGATAATCTTGAATCTGTATTAGATCCAAATGCTTATGAGGACTTTATAACCGACCCCTCTGGCGATGATTACCATTATTATCGTGGTGGCAATTATGATGCACAGCAGTTAAGTATTCTTGAAAGGTATAAAAAATATAACGGGATGGAGGGTAACTCAACCGGCGAAGCCTCCGAAATTGCTACAAAAAGGCCGGATACTGAAGATATTAACGGAGACAAAACATTGAGTGAAACTGAAAGCTATTTTCAGTATAAAGTTGAGCTGCGGCCAGAGTTAATGGAAATTGGGCAAAACTTTATTGTTGATAAGAAAAAAGGGCACAATGTTGATCTTCCTAATGGCGAAAAAGATGTTGATATTACCTGGTACCAGTTTAGAATTCCTATACGTGAACCAGAAAAAACCATAGGTGCTATTCAGGATTTTAAATCTATTCGTTTTATGCGAATGTTGCTCAAAGAGTTCGAAGATAGCGTAATTCTTCGTTTCGCAAAACTTGACCTTGTGAGGGGCGAATGGCGAAAATATTCACTATCCTTAATGGAAGGACAGGAGGGATTAGCTACACCAGAACAATCAAACGGAACGCTGGATATATCATCAATTAATATTGAAGAAAATGACAATTATGTTCTGCCTCCCGGTGTTGACAGGGTCATCGATCCTACAAATCCGCAGCTAAGGCAGTTAAATGAACAATCGATGTTGCTTAGAGTACGAGATCTTGATGATGGAGACGCCAGAGGTGCTTACAAAAATATTAACATGGATGTGCGTGAATACAAAAAATTAAAAATGTTTGTACATGCTGAAGCCCTGGATGATGAAATACTTGAAGATGATGATATAAGAATTTTTGTGCGATTAGGTACAGACTATAAAAGTAATTATTACGAATATGAAATTCCGCTGAAAGTAACCAAACCGGGAAATTATGGCGATCTCGACCGACTAACCGTTTGGCCCGAAGAGAATAATGTTGAAATTATTCTTGATGAGCTTGTTCAGATTAAGCAAGCAAGGAACGATGAAATGAGAAGAGCCAATACAACTATTACAAATAACTCTATCTATAGTGTCTATAAAGATGATAAGAAAAGATTATCGGTTAGGGGAAATCCAAATTTGAGTAATGTGGTTACCATTATGATTGGTGTTCGTAATCCAAGTAAACAGAATAATATTATATCAAATGATGACGGAATGCCAAAATCTGGCGAAATATGGGTTAATGAACTACGGCTTACGGACTTTAAAGAAGAGGGCGGGTGGGCAGCAAGAGGACGTGTTTCTGCACGTTTGGCCGACCTTGGGATGATTAATGTTTCGGGTAGTATTAGTACTCCAGGCTTTGGTAGTATAGAAAAGAAAGTTAACGAACGTAGTAAAGAAGAAGTTATTGAATACGATGTATCCACAAACCTCGATCTTGGAAAATTTTTCTCAGATGAGTCACAGGTTAGTATCCCTATGTATGCTGGGTATTCGGAATCTTTTATCAATCCTGAATATAATCCTTTAGATCCGGATATTCCACTTGATGAGGCGATTAATAATGCTGATTCAAAAGCCGAAAAAGATTCCATTAAGAATATTGCCCAGGATTATACCCAGCGAAAAAGTTTAAACTTTACCAATGTGAAAATTAATAAACGAGGTGAGAAACCAAAATTATACGATCCTGCAAACTTTTCACTCAGCTATTCCTACTCTGAAGTTTTTGCTCGAGATATCAACACAGAATACGATTTGCTGAAAAATTACCGGGGTGCCTTTACCTATATTTATAATACACGGCCAAAAATTGTTACCCCGTTTCGAAAATCTAAAGGTATACTTAACTGGAAAGCCCTGGCTTTAATCAAAGATTTCAATTTTTATTATTTGCCAACCAGCTTTTCATTCAGAACGGATATGTATCGTAAATATCAAACTAATAAAATAAGAAATATTTTTAATCCTGACAATATTATTGAACCCACTTACGATAAAGAGTTTAATTGGAACCGTTATTATGATTTAAAATGGGATATTACCAGATCCTTAAAAATAGACTTTTCAGCAACCAATATTGCGCGTATTGATGAACCTTTTGGTGAAGTAAATCGTGAATATAGAGATACATATGAGCATTGGAAAGATTCTGTGTGGAATAATATTATGAATTTTGGAAGAAACACCCAGTACCATCATAACATAAATGTAACTTACAGGGTGCCGATCAATAAAATACCTTTACTCGACTGGACTAGTGTTAACGCACGGTACAATGCAACCTATAATTGGGATGCAGGGCCACTGCTTAGAAAAGACAGTGAATATAATCTTGGCAATAATATTCGTAACTCAAGTACAATCCAGTTAAATGGCCAGGCTAATATGGTTAATTTGTATAATAAGGTAGGTTTTCTGAAAAAAATTAATCAAAAATATGGAAGGGGCCGATCATCACGGAAAGAAATAGAGTATGAAGATGTAAATTATCAGGATGATGATGTCTGGTTTAGGGAAGGGCGGTCGAGATCAATTTATCATGATTTAATGACCGAAGATATTACAAAAGTGGCTGTAACAGATTCGGAAGGAAATGAAATTAAAGGAGAATGGGATGTTGTTTCTAAGCGTAGGATACGGTTCAGTTCGGAAAAGGATATTGATCATGCCACGATTGTGGTAGAAGGAAGGATTGAGAAAAAGGAAAATCCACTGATATTTATTGCCGAAAACACAGCATTACTTTTAATGTCTGTTAAAAACATCTCTGTTTCTTATACAATTACAGAAGGATCAAGCATGCCGGGATATAAACCGTCTACTAATCTTTTGGGTATGGAGAGTTATAATAATGTAACGGCACCGGGTTGGCCTTATGTATTTGGCTGGCAGGATGAAGATTTTGCCATAAAAGCCATTGAAAATGGTTGGTATACTGAAGATACCACATTAAATAAACCTTACTTAATGACTCATAATGAGAATCTGAACGTTAGGGTAACCCTGGAGCCACTCAGGGGCTTAAAGATTGATTTAACAGCTAATCGCAGTTATTCAGAAAATAATAATCGGTATTATTTACCGGGGATTTATGGAAATGAACCTTATAGCCAACAAATTACAGGTAATTTTTCAATGACTTATTTAACCATTGGAAGCGCTTTTGAAGATTTAAGCAGCAGCGATAATTATTATTCTCAATCGTATGAGAACTTTAAACTATACCGTACAACGATTTCAGACCGACTAGCCAATGAAAGACAAAATGACCCATTATATAGCCCTGTAGAAAAACCCGATGAACCAGGCTATATGGATGGTTTTGGAAGTGCATCACAACAAGTAATGACCCCGGCATTTTTAGCTGCTTATGGTTTTTACGACGAAAATTCCATACCTCTTAATTTATTCCATCAAATTCCATTACCCAACTGGAGCGTAAGATATGACGGGCTTAAGGATATTCCTTTTATTAAGAAATATTTTAAGTCAATAAATTTAAGTCATACCTACAGATCATCGTACAATGTTGGTTCATTTATTAACAATTCCGAATATGAAGAGATGGATGGATACAGTTATGTAATCGATCAGCTGAATAATTTTATCCCACAGTATCAGGTTAACAGTATCTCTATAAACGAGCAGTTTAGTCCGCTTGTTAATATTGATATGACATGGAACAATAACCTTACCACGCGATTTGAAATGAAGAAAGCAAGGACAGTAACCCTTAGTTTTACGAATAATCAAATTACAGAAGTCTTGAGCGAAGAGCTGGGAATAAGTTTAGGATACCGGTTCGATGATTTTAATCTGATTTTTGATTTTGGTAATCAACAGGAAAATTTTAAAAGTGATCTTAATATAAGAGCTAATTTTAAAATTAGAGATAATAAAACCATTTTAAGAAAAATTGTTGAAGATGATGAGCTGCCTTCTGCCGGACAAAAAGCAACCATCATTGGAGTGTCTGCCGACTATATGCTAAGTAACAGACTAACCTTACGATTATTTTATGACCAGAATATTTCTGATCCTTTAATTGGTAATGCATATCGTACTTCAAACACAGATATTGGCTTTAGTCTCCGATTTACTTTAACAGAATAATTTTATTTTCATAAAAAATGCTTACTTTTGGGTTGAAAATTATTTAAAAGTAAAATTATCTAATTAAAATAATTGATTATGAATATTCCGGAAAACCTAAAGTACACAAAAGATCACGAATGGATTCGTGTTGAAGGTAACGAAGCTTATGTTGGTATTACTGATTATGCTCAGGGAGAACTTGGAGATATCGTTTTTATTGAGATAGAAACTGAAGATGAAGAATTGGAAAAAGAAGAAGTTTTCGGTACTATTGAGGCTGTAAAAACTGTTTCTGATATGTTTATGCCAGTTTCGGGCAAGGTGTTGGAAGTGAATGAAAAACTTGAAAATTCTCCAGAAGTTGTGAATAAAGATCCATACGGAGACGGATGGTTAATTAAAATTAGCCTGAAAGATGAATCAGAAGCTGGTGAATTATTAGATGCTGCTGACTATAAAAAATTATTAGAAGCTTAAAGAAAAAAAATTGATATTAGAAACTAAACCGGACTGAATTTTCAGCCCGGTTTTTTTGTGAAAATCAAATAATCCATAGAGCAGCGGATTTAAGGCACTATAATTATGAACATTGATTTGAGTTATTATCCGGATTTTTAATTAATTTTTATCAGTAAATTTTACTGATTGATAAAAATGAATTGGTTATTTGGGAAATAAATATTACTTTAATGAAGAAAAAAAATTAAACGATTTTAATCAAAAATAAGTTAATATGGAAGTAAAAGGAACTGCTGTAAAGTCAATTAAGGAATATGTTGAGAAAAAATATGGTAGTCAGTTTAGCAATTGGCTGGAACAATTACCTGAAGAGTCGCGAAAAATTATGAGCGGTGGAATTTTTGCCAATAATTGGTATCCTATGAAAGAAGCTGCTGTTGAACCAACCAAAGCAATAGCGAAACTTTTTTACCAAAATGATTTTAAAAAAGCTGCATTAGAATCGGGCAGGTATAGTGCCGAGGTAGGATTAAGAGGTGTATATAAAATTTTTGTCCGCGTAGCTTCACCAAATTACATTATGCAAAGAGCCGGCAGGATTTTTACTTCTTATTACAGTCCTTCAGAAATATCTGTTGTAAATAATCATGATAAAGGGCTTACCTTGCATATTACAAAGTTTCCTGAACCGGAAGAAGTTATTGAATGCAGGATTGCCGGTTGGTGCGAGAGAGCCCTTGAGTTTACAAATTGTAAAGATGTTAGGGCAAATATCACAAAATCGTTAGCTAAAGGCGATCACCTGACAGAGATTGTGATTAACTGGAATTAAATTTTCCTGGCAGCTTTATTTATTGATTTTAATAATTATTTTATTTGCTATTTCCAAAGCAGTAGTTAATGTCGTCAAATCGGGATAAAGGTTACCATTTTTACCAGAAAAATGACTGTGCCCGATGGCTTCCATTTTGTATTCCTTTTTATCTGATTCTAAATTAATTTCTGCTGCATAAACCACAGCAGGTTGTGCTGAAGTTTTATAATGTTTGTCATCGGGATATTTGTCATTGGTCCAATATTCATTCCAATCCCAGGATTGATTGATCTCAAACAAAATTTTAAATCTGTTAGGTGTTATTGTATCTGTTTTTGTTTTTAGAATAAAATCATCGGTTGGTGTTGCTCCTGTATATGCATCAATTATTGGATTTTCTTTTGTAGGTAAATAGTAGCCATCTTTCGCTTTTATTCCACGTTTATGGCTCCAGTAAGGCAGTGCTGCCGGAATACGCTTTGGCCCGCTTTCCCATCTGTTATCATCAATAATTCCATATTTAAAATAACTTTTGGCAATAGATTTTGCAACATACAATGTTTGTATATAATTACCTTTCATATCTTCAATCCAAACAGCCATTAGTGGATAATAAATTTCCGGGCCACTATTAAATTCAAGGGTTATTTTAATACCCTGCCCTAAAATATTTGTTTCCAAATATTCAGGGTTATTCTTTGGTTGTTTTACTTCCTGTGCAAATGAATAATAAGCCACAAGAATAAGTGCTATAAAAATGTGAGTAAATTTATTCATTGTTCTGTATTTTAAAATTGTACAATTATTCCCAGCGATGGTAAAATAGTACCAGAGCCATCACTTTCAATTCTTTTTAAATCATATCTTGAAGGATCGTCGGGATTTAATATGATATTTCCATTCGAATCTGTTTGAGTTATTAATTTGTCAGGTTCATCAGATTGAAAATTATATAAATTTTGAATATCAATATAAAACATTAATGACCATTTATCAAAGAAATATTGTTTATCCACACGTATATCCAACTGATGAAATGGGTCTAGACGTAAAGCATTAAATTGCGAATAATCTAAATATTCTCTACCCCGGGCATTCCATGCACTTATTATGCTTGATTTATTTTCATCGAATGGTGTGTAAGGAGGTCCACCAACAAACCGCCATTTAAAGCCAATTTGCCAATTACGCTTTAAATCTCTGGTGGCTGTTAAATTTAAAAGATGAATATTGTCCCATGATGTTGGGATATAAGTAGATGTTAATTTTAAATCCTGGTCGAATTTTTTAAATTCACTTCTAACCAATGTATAAGAAAGCACAACATTAAATCCCCATAAATCTCTATGCCTTGCTAATAACTCCATACCATAAGCCTGTCCTTCGGCAATAGATAGTACTTCTTCATCACCAAAAGTTCCATAATCGGCGCCTTTGTTTGATAAAGCAATTGAATCATTAACAGAAAATGGATAATTGCGATAATATTTATAAAAGCCTTCTAAAGAGATAACACTTTCTTCAGACGGAAGGTACTCTAATCCAGCTACCAGATGATCAACAGAAATATATTTCAAACCATTATTCTTGTTTATTAGATTCCCTGACAAATCACTAAAACCCAACGTTGTGTAAGCAGGTTTTTGATAATATCTGCCAGTATTAAAATTTATTGAAATTTCAGGTTTTAATTGATATGATGCAGAAAACCTCGGAGAAATTTGAGTGAATAGGTTGGACATATCAGATGAATAATTATTGGCATCCGATCTAATTCCTAATGATACAGAAAGCCTTTCAGCAAAATACTCTTTACTAACCTGTCCAAAAACCGACCATGCCCATAAATCCAGTAACACATTGTAATCGATTATCTCATTAGCATTATTTACATATTGCTTGCGAAAGGTGTTATTAGTATATTGTGCATATTCTAGGCCAGCCCCGTAATTTATTTTGTATCCATTATCATTTCTGGTTGTATTTTCGTATCTAAATTTTGTTTCAGTTTCTTCCGAACGATAATCGAAGCTTAATAATGAATCCACTTCTATATTATTTTGATACTTATAAGATCTGTTATTTAAGCTATTTCGACTTAAGACCCAGGTATCATAGCTTTTTTCTTTATAATGCTTAAATATAGCACCAACCGTATAACTCCATTGTTCGTTTACAGGAATGTAATTTAAAATATATTGTTGGTCTTCAGTTTCATTAGCATCAAGGTTTAGATTAAACTGGTCAATGGCTCCCAATCCAATTAGGGTAAGTTCATTTTTTTCATTTAAACGGGTTTTTATTTTAAACTGAGCATCATTATAGGTTGGTAAAAACGGTAATTCTAGCACAGAAAAAAGGATTTGTAAATAAGATCTGCGAGCAGAGAAAATAAAACTTGTCTTTTCTCCAATCGGCCCATCAAATGTTAATGCAACTTCTGATGCCCCCAAAGTGCCTTGCGTTTCGAGCTTTTCTTTATTGCCATCTTTTTGCTTGAACTCCAGAACAGAACTTAAAGCATTTCCTCTGTTTGCCGGAAATGCTCCTGAAAAAAAATCAACTTCGCGAATAAAATCCACGTTAATAATCCCTACAGGTCCGCCGGAAGCTCCCTGTGTAGCAAAATGATTTATGTTAGGTATTTCAATGCCATCGAGATAAAATGAATTTTCACTTGGCCCACCACCTCGAACAATTATATCATTTCTTTGAACAGGGGTAGATGCTACTCCCGGGAAGGACTGAATTACTTTTGAAATATCACGATTTGCTCCAGGACTCTTTTCAATATCCTGGATGCCAATACGACGCAAGGATAATGGACTTTCTTCTGTTTTTTTAAATGGAGAAGGTTTTACAACAACCTCATCAAGAGCTATGCTAGTTTCCTCAAGTGGAATATCAATAAATTCTGTTTTGGCATTGGTAACCATAATGTCTCCCGAAATATAAGTCTTAAATCCAACGGCCGATACCTGCAGTTTTATAAATCCCGGCTTTATTCCTGTAAATTTAAACTCCCCGTCAAAATTAGAAGCGGATCCGATATTTGTTTGGAATATAACTACATTTGCAAAAGGAACAGGTTCGTTATTTTTGCTGTTAAATACCACACCTTGTATTTCTCCTTTATTTGTATTTTGTGCTAACAAAACTGTTGATACAGTTAATGTTAACAAGGTATATAATATTAATCTTCTCATCTTGTTTAATCGTTTAATTAGTATTTTAAACATTTCTAGAAAAAAATTGTTCAACTTGTTTCCGAATTAAAATTATCTTAACTATTTTTTGACACTCAAAAGTTATTGTCAATGATCCGATTTTTTTACACTCTTATACTGGTTACGTTCTTTTACCAGTTATTTGCGCAGCATATTCATTTTGATCAGGTCCAAAATGAATATATGGATAAATTTGAAAGATACGATACTGAATCGGGCTTGAGTCATAACACATGTATAAATATTTATCAGGATCGTTATGGATTTTTATGGATAGGAACCGCAAATGGATTAAATCGTTTTGATGGATACGAATTTATAAACTATACCAATTCTGTTAATGACTCAACAACCATTTCGAATAATTTTATAAGTGATATTACAGAAGATATTTTTGGCAATTTATGGATTGCCACACAAAATGGGTTGAATCTTTATGATCGTAAAAATGAAGATTTTATCCGTCTTACTAAATCAGAAACCAGAAATAGTTTGCGCGATAATCATGTAAGGGCACTTTTTGCAGATTCAAATTTTTTATGGATTGAAACGCTCGATGGTACTTTAAGTAAATTGGATATTAAGGAAAATTCTTTTGTTCATTACAAACACAACCCAATTACTCAGCCATATTACCATTATCATGATATTTTTAAAGACAATGAAGGGAAAATTTGGGTCGGAGGCAGGAATATGGGGCCTGTAAAATTTGACCCTGTTAAAGAATCTTTCTCCTATATTAGTCCCGGCGAAATTAAAAAGGGTAAAAAAAGAGATCGCGACGTTGCAAGTTATTTTTTAGATAACCAAAACAGATTTTGGATATCAGCAATTGATGGGATTTACACTTACGACCGGGAAAATGATTATTTTGACAGATTTTTGGGTACTTCTACTTATTCAATTATACAGGATAAAAATGGAGATATATGGTTTGGAACAAGAAATGGAGTTTATCGATTTAATCATAACACAAAAACTTTATTTCATTATTTAAACGATGAAAATAACTCCAACTCTCTGTCGGAAAATCATGTTAACCAGGTTTATGAAGATAAAGATGGCAACATTTGGGTTGCCACCGATAAGGGGCTGAATAAAATTAGTTTACAAAAAAAATCTTTCGGCCACATTTACCATATTCCTGAAAACAAAAACGCTCTGGCATCCAATAATGTTTCAACGTTAACTGCTGATACAAATGATCATTTATGGATTGGGTACAACAATAAAGGTTTTGATTCTTATCATTTAGAAACTGCTGAGATAAAACATTATCGGCAGGAGGATTATAAAAACTTAAAATCTAACCATGTTTCCAAACTTTATTTCGATAGTAATAATCAATTATGGGTTGGTTTATGGCAGGGCGTTGGTTTTTGTAAATACAACCCACTGGATGATGAGTTTACTCATTATGCTTATGATCCAAATACCCTAAAACGGGATTGGTATAGCGATTTTCTCGAAGATAAAAACCATAATTTCTGGATTGGATTTTGGGGCTCGTCTGGCTTACATTTATTTAATCGTAATAAAGAAAGATTTGAACCGGATCATTTTAAACCATCAAACCTGCCACTAAAACAAGAAATCACCGCACTTGCCAGCGATAAACAAAATTTGTGGATGGCAAGCAAAAAAGGTTTTATTTACAAATATCAATACAAAACAGGAAAGTATTTTGCTTACACTAGTGGCGATAATGATTATTCCGAGTTTAATAAGGTACACTATAAAGATATCATTGATTTTAATACAGTATTCGAAATTTTGATCGACAAATCAAATCAAAAGTGGTTGATAACCGATAGCGGAATAATCAATATATCAGCCAATGAAAATGTATTTAGTGATTTCCCATTTGAAACGGACAGGGATTATCGTTTCTTAAATATCAATCCGGACAAAAGCAAGGCGTGGTTTGTTGTTGATAATCATCTGCTTGTTTTTGATTTTTTGACTAAGAATTATTATACGGAAAATATTAATTCATCACCTATCAAAAATTTAAAATACATTATCCAAAAAGAAACTTCATATTCCCTGGTAACACATAACCAAATCTTAACTTTCGATCAAAACAATCAAAAAAGCTTTCTGATTGATGAGTTAAAAAATGAAATCATCACAAAAGTTTTTTATGATCATAATAACTACTTATGGATTTTTACTAAAAACGATGTTTATGTATATGATGATCAGATCAGTAGATTAAAAAATGATTTTTCCTTACCTGAATTAAAAAATCTTAATATACTTAGTACATACCAGTATTCTGACAGTACAATTTTTATTGGAACCGATAATGGTATATTCCTGATAAATCAATTTAAGGAAGTTAAACATTTTTGTTCCGGTAATAACCCGGAAGAAAATATAGTAAGTGATGAAATTTTATCTGTTACAGCTGATTTTAATCAAAATATCTGGATTGGAACCGATAATGGTTTATGTAAATATAATTCTGAAAAGAAAGCATTTGAAGCTTTTAATCAACCAGACCGGTTTTCTTTAACATCGCATTTAATAAGTGATTTGTTCGAAGATAATAATGGTTATATTTGGGTTGGTACAACCAACGGCGGATTAAATATGATTGATCCAGAAACACGTACGATCAAACATTTTGTATATTTAAAAAATGATTCAACGAGTATTTCAAGCAATACTATTCATTGTATTTTCCAGGATCAGGATCAGAATATATGGGTTGGTACCGATGATGGTTTAAATTTATTTAACCAGGAGGCACTTAAGTTTAAACGTTTTTATAGGACTGATGGATTGCCCGGAGATGAGATCATGAGTATTGAACAGGATAATCAGTCTAATCTGTGGATTGCAACCAACAATGGATTGAGTCGTTTTAATCCGCAGAATGCTGTTTTTGCTAATTATTACGAGCAAGATGGTTTGCAGGCAAATGCTTTTTCTAATGCTTCAACAAAATTAAAAAGCGGCCAGTTGGTATTTGGAGGTGTTAACGGAATTAATGTTTTTCATCCTGAGGATATTGATTTTAAATACCAAAAACCTGAAGTACAAATAACCAAATTCAAGATTTTTGATCAAGTGTATAAAACTGATTTTATTAATACGGATGAAATAAACCTGCACTATAAGGAGAACTTTTTTACAATAAAATTTTCGGCTCTGAATTATTACAATCCGCAGCAATTTGAATATAAATATTTGCTCGAGGGGGTTGATCCAGGCTGGGTAAGTGCAAATAATGATTTATCTGCTGTGTATACCGATATTAAACACGGTGATTATATTTTTAAAGTATTTGCTATTGCCCCCGATGGAACTGAAGGAGATATAAAAACTTTAAGAATAAATATTGAACCTCCTTTTTGGCAAACGTGGTGGTTTTATACTTTGATTCTCATTATTAAATTTTCAATTATTGGGTGGATATTGTACTTAAGGTTCCGCAAATACCGGGCAGAGAAAGAGAATGCTCAGCTGGAACAAAAACTTTTAAGATCGCAAATGAATCCGCACTTTATTTTTAATGCTTTATTTTCAATTCAGAGTTTTATATATGCCCAGCAAAACGAGGAAGCCGACAGGTTTTTAACAAAGTTTTCGAGGTTACTTCGTTTAATTCTAGAGAATTCGCGCGAATCATTAATTACTGTCGAGAGTGAAATACAAACCATAGGTAATTACCTTGATTTACAAAAACTTCGGTTCGATGAGAAGTTTCAATTTAAGATTATAGTCGATCCGAAAATTAATAAAGAAGAGATCATGATACCGCCTATGCTGGCTCAACCATTTATTGAAAATGCCATTGAGCATGGGTTTTACAAAAAAGACAAAAAGTATAATCTGAATATAGGCATTTGGCTGGTTGAAAAGAATATTATTTATACTATTGAAGATAACGGTATTGGAATCGATAAATCGAAAAAACTAAATAAAACCAGCAGCAAAGGCCATAAAAGCCTTGGAATGAAGATAACAAACGAAAGAATTTTAAATTTAAAGAAAATAACGAAACAAAATATAAAAATACAAGTAATTGATTTAGAAGGGGAGGGTAAAAGTGGTACCAGGGTTGTTTTTACTATTCCTGTTAAAATTAAAAAATAAATTAGCATGATTCAGGCAGTAATTATTGATGATGAAAAAAATGCGAGGGAAGCAATTAAGCAAATCGTCGAAAAGCACTTTGATGATATAAATATTATTGGTGATGCTGACGATGTAAGCTCGGGAGTAAAGTTGATTTCAAACTTGCAGCCAGGCCTTGTTTTGCTTGATATTAAATTACCTGATGGAACAGGATTCGATATTCTGAATCAGTTTGATGAAATTAATTTTTCTACCATTTTTATTACGGCTTATAATGAACACGCCATTAAGGCATTTAAATTCAGCGCCATAGACTATTTAATCAAACCCATTGATATTGAAGAGTTTAAACTGGCCGTAAAGAAAGTAAAAAAAGCCCGTCACCAGCAAAATACGAAAAAGAAACTGGAAGCTTTTCTTGAGAATATTGATAATATCTCGAAAGAAATCAAAAAGATTGTGCTAAAAACCAGTGATAGCATACACTTGATTAATGTAAATGAGATTCTAAGGTGCCAATCTGAAGGTAACTATACTAAATTTTTCTTTATCAACAGGCCTGCATTAATGGTATCGAAAAATATTAAAGAGTATTATGAGATGTTAAAAGATTATCAGTTTTTTCGTCCACACCAATCTCATATTGTAAATATTAATTTTATTAAACAATATCATAAACTTGATGGTGGATACTTGATCATGCAGGACGATTCCACGGTTCCGGTTGCCACACGAAAGCGGGATGAATTGATGAAAATTTTTGAACGCATTTAGCAAATATCATCAAAAACGGAGCAAATTTTAATTGATCCCCCGCAAATATTAATCCTTTAATTTTTTTTAAAAAATCATACCTATTTTCATGCCAAATATGAATTGGCATGAATAATCTTATTATTATAGATGATAGTACCTGTAAGGAAGAATTAAAATCTTTTATAACAGCAAATGCCGATCAGATCAAATTGTTTCTTACCGAAGATGACTATAATATTGACATGGATGTATTAATCCATAGGATCCATTCGGTATTCGATGATCAGAAAATGGTATTTATAAAAACGGTAGATAGTTTTATTAAGGTTGCAATTGCCGATATTTTTTGCATTAAAGAAGATGGTTCAGGTGTGCTTCTCTATCTGGTTGACGAATCGGAGCATCTCCTTCCTGAAGCACTAGAGTATTACATCAACTCTTTTTCAAAATATAATATTGTACAGATAAGTGACGGAGTACTTGTAAATACCAGTTTTATAGAAAGCTATATTATCGATCAGGGGATTTTATTTTGTGCTGGAGGGTTGAAATTTGAAGTTGAAAAAAAATTCAAAAGTTACTTATTGAATCATTTAAACAATATAGATTAATTTAAATAACTCAAAAATCAGTATTAACTTAAAAATTAAGGGATTATGAAAACAAAAATTTTTAAACAAGCGTTATTAATAAGCATAATTGCTTTGTTAGTATTTCCGTTAGACGGAATAGCCAAAAAGAAAAATCCTTATCATACAAAAGGAACAAAAGAGTACGAAAAAGTAACATCTAAATTAATTGGTGAATGGAATATTGTTTCGTTTGCCAAAAAGAAAGACGAAAAAATGGGTGTTATTTACGATAAAGCCACTGTTGAATTTAAAGAATTTGATGAAAAAGGCGATAACGGCGAAGCCATATTCCGTTTCTATATTCCTAAATCAACAGTAGATCAAAGAATTGAGTCGTGGAACAAAAAGGAATCAACGCTTGAAGTTGAAAACTATGTAGTGGTGGCTAAAATGAATTATAAAATTCATAAAAAGGGAGACTTAATCTATCTTGAAAACCAGGACAGTTATCCTGAAATTGAGGGAAGCGGCGAACAGATAGAAAATTTCAGGGCTACCGAAATTACATTTATTACATCGCAATCGGCTATGGAAGAAAGCGGCGGAGTGGGTAACTTAATTGGAGCAAAAGTGATGCAAAAAGCTTCGGGTACCGATTTTGTGCCTAGTATACCAACGCAGGTTAATTATAAAAATTTAGAAGATAATAGTGTAGATTTGGTTACTATTCAGAAAATCAATTTTAAGCTTGAAAAATAGTTTTAATAACATTTTGGAACCAGAGTATTGTTGTTAGTTCCCTGAAGTCCCGGCGCAAAAAGCACATTATTCCTTGCTTTCCTACACCATAGCAATAACCACAACAATATGTGCAAATGCCGGGGCTTTTTATAAACTCGATTTAAAAAATTTTAGCTCTTCTGTCAAGTCAATAAATGGGTGCGATTGAGAAGTTTTTTCAATCAGTTGAATTTGATTTTTAAGAAATTTCCTGTGATTTTCGGTTTCAGGATTTAACGGGCGGTGATTTTTTGCCTGTAAAATTTTATTTATTTCAGCATTAATTTGTTTCGTTTCGGAATCGAAATAAGTTTCTGAGAAATGTTCCCAAATATATTCAATAGCTGCGCTTGAAGGATGCAGCATGTCATCGGCGTAAAATCGGTAATCGCGTAAATCGTCCATCATAATTTCGTACGATGGGAAATATTCAACATTTTTAAATATTTTAATCAACTGGTGGATAGCCAAAATGAGTGTCGACTTGCTTAACTGGTTTTGTACAGCACCATCTTTCCAATGCCTTACAGGGCTTACCGTAAAAATGATTTTCAAATTTTTATTCAGCTCATTTAACCGGTTAATGAGTTTTGCCCATTCTACAAAAATATCTTCAACCCCTAATTTAAATCGCTCGAAATTTTTGGCCGGAATCTTATGACAATTCGAAACAATCATGTCGGTTTCTAAATATTTATAAACCCATGCTGTTCCAAAAGTTACAATTAAATATTTTGATTTTCTTAATTGGGTTGCAGCTGATTTAATTGATGTGTTTATTTTATCTAAACACTTTTGTAAATCGGGATGCGAAAATTCAGTATCATGGTAAAAACTAAACCATTGTTCGTTAAAAAAATCCAGATTACCTTTTGTAAATAGTTTTTGGTCAATAAGTAATTCCAATCCATTTTGTACCGAAGTAGGATTATACAAAACACCAAAAGGATTAACCTTTGCAGGGAATTTTAATGCCTGCATTTTATCTCCAATATTTTCGGTAAAGCACGAGCCCATAAATAGTGCTGGTGTATGATAGTTGATTTTATTTTTTGATGATTGTGGTTGTATTATTGTTCTGAATGTTTTCATAATTTAATACTTTGAGCTTTCAGCTGTGAGCTGCGAGTTTTTTATTTGTATGAATAGAACACAGATTTAACAGATACAAGCAACACAGATAATCGCAGCATCCATCATTTATAACTATGTACATTTAACTAAAATTTTTTCAATCCAACTTATTACAAAACGAAATACTTCTTCATATTCCAATTCATTATGTAACTCATGATACATTTCATCCCATTCCTTATAAGTAACATCTTTGTTTTGAGCATGGGCTTTTTTAGCAAATTCTATACTGGCTTTATGTGAGGTTATTTTATCGGCATTTCCGTGTTGAAGCAATACAGGGATACTAATCTTGTCAGTGTTTTCAAGAACCCAATTCCCTGCATTGTAGATTTCAAAAAACATCCTTGTCGATATCTTTTCGTGTACCAACGGATCTTCCAGGTATTTATTAACCACATCTTTGTCATGAGAAATCCTATTCACGTCCAGTTTTGCATTTTGTGTAAACTTTGGAAAAATACGTTTTATCATTTTAGCAAAAAACAACATTATAGCAGACGGGTCGAAAGCTAACTTGTACCAGGGAGATGAGATGATTGCCCCTTTAAAATCATTTTTCCGTTTTAAAATATAATTGGTTACAATGTTTCCTCCCAGGCTGTGCCCGTAAATAAATTGTGGCAAATTCGGATACAGCTTTTTGGATTCTTTTATTAAAACATCAATATCATTTAAATAATCATCGAAAGATTGGATATGTCCTCTTCGTCCGTCTGATTTCCCATGTCCACGATAATCAATAGCATGAACTACATAACCATTTTTTACAAAAAGCTTTGCCCAATGATTATATCGCTCGCTATATTCGCCAAAACCATGAACAAGATTAATTACTGCTTTAGTATTGTTTTCTGGTTTCCAAAGGTAGCCCGAAAGTTTTATCCCATCAAAAGATGCATAGGTAGTTGACTGGTAGTCCATTTTTATTTAGATTAGTAAATAATACAAACCAAATTTAACGATATTATGCAAAAAATCATACAAATATCAACCGATAAACATAACGGGCTGTACGATATTACAACTCAGGTTGAAAGAATTATTTCTGAGAGTAAAACTCAGAGTGGTATTGTAAATGTTTATGTTCAGGGAGCAACCGCTGCTATTATGATTCAGGAAAACTGGGATGATTCGGTGCAGAATGATGTTGTTAGTTTATTAAAAAAATTAATTCCACCAGGCGTTTGGCAACACGATGCACAAGACAATAATGGCGATGCGCACTTAAAAGCCGGAATTGTTGGCCCCAGCGAATCAATTCCAATCGTTGATGGTAAATTGGGCTTATCTACGTGGCAAAATATTTTTTTATGCGAGTTTGATGGGCCAAGAAGTAAACGAGATGTTGTTATTTCCATTATTTCTGATTAAATTCGTTTAAGAATCAGCTTTTTATGTACACCTTAATGATACAACTATGATAAAAAATATATATTTAATAACCTCATTACTGATATGTTCGGGATTATTAAGTGCACAGGAAAAAGCAGATACCATAAAATACTGGAAATTAAATGGTGTAAGTTCAATAAATTTTTCGCAAGTATCATTAAGTAATTGGTCTGCAGGTGGTGAAAACTCATATGCATTTAATGGCTTATTAAATCTTGCGCTTGAGTATTCAAAAGATAATAACGACTGGTCGAATATATTAAATATTGGTTATGGTATCCAAAAACAAGGTGAACTGGATGTCCGAAAAACGGATGATAATATTGATTTTACTTCAAAATATGGGCGAAAAATTTCCGAATCATTTTTTATAAGCGCGTTATTAAATTTTAATACGCAAATGGACGACGGGAAAAAATATGAAGAAGATACGAGTTATGTGATTTCCAGGTTTTTTGCCCCTGCTTATTTACAAGGGGCTTTAGGTATGGAATACAAACCCGGTGAAGTGTTTTATTTTGTCCTTTCTCCGGCAGCAATGAAATTAACCATGGTAATGGACGATACCCTCTCTGCAAGAGGTTCATTTGGCGTTGATCCCGGAGAAAAAACAAGATTGGAACTAGGGGGATCTGCTAACATGGGAGTGAAGAAAGAAATCATGAAAAATGTAACCCTTAAATCTACGTTAGGATTATTCACCAATTATCTTGAAAATCCACAGAACGTAGATGTTGATTGGAAAATGTCGATTAATATGAAAATCAATGATTATTTATCGGCCAACCTGAACACCCATCTTATTTATGATGATGATATTAAGACTTCTGATGATGAAGGAAATGAAGAGGGAGCAAGGATTCAGTTTAAAGAAGTTTTTGGTGTAGGGCTAACCTACAAGTTTTAAGAACAGCAAAAATTAATGTGGGGAGATATTACACAGAACGGAGAATAAAATCCACACTTCGTATTAACAGATGAATGAAAATACGAAGTGCCGTTTAAAACTTGGTTTCTATCTTTTAAATGATGTACTGTCTTCCCAGTCCGGATCAGTTATATCAGCAGATGTATTTTTTGCCTTTTGACCATAAATTGAATTTAACATTCCTTTCCCGGGAAGAGCAGCAATTTTTATATCCATTTAGGAGTAACCTTGTTCTCCCTGTATTTTATGGTATGATTTTTTACAACCTCTCTTCTCGTTTCTTCCTTGAAAATAATAACATAATCCCCAAAAAACACCGAATTGATAGAGATACAAAAACTTAAGGCAAAACCTGTTTATTTTTTATACCCTGAGAAAGCTTTATCTCTTCCTTTCCCAATGATTATCTTAACATATATATTATTGTGATTTAAATCCGGCCCATTCGTTAGTTTTTCTCCGTTTACGATCCAGTCCCTGTTAAAGGGATCAAACATATACCCTGCACTGAGTCCAAATACCATATCTCCCATTCTTTCCTTATTCTTCATAAAATCAAAGGAATAATGTAAGTTAATACCTATATCCGCGATAAACCCGGCTCTGTATAATTCTGCTCCGTCATCCGGATCTTGAATCATGTCGTCGAATGAAGCCTGGCCAATATTCCTGTCCATATTTAAAACCAATGATGATGCCCCAACACCAATGTGCGGAAACAGGTCAAAATTTCCGGGTTCAAATAATATATAACCAAAATTTAGCTTCCCGGATATTCCTTTTAAGGATACGTCATAGTTATTTCCTTCTGCTCTATCTCCCATAATTGCGTGTATTTCAGCACCATGAACAAACTTTTTCATGATTTTAAAGCTGGAACCGCCTATAATAAAGGTATTTTCTGAAAGTTCAGGATAACCAAACTGGCTTAAACTGGAATTCAAATCACCATAATCAGAGAAAGTGGTACCCATGGATAAAAACATACGGTTCGTAAATTTCTTAGGATTTTCTTTAGAATCTTCCTGGGCATTAAGCTGTAAGCCCATAATAAGTATCAAAACCGTTGTAATTGAAATGTGTTGAATGATTTTCATAATATAAATCGTTTAGTGTTAGTAATGGTAAGATTGTATTAAAATACCGTGCCACGAGTGATAAAAAAGAAAACCGACAAAAAAAGCTGTTAACTGTAACAGCTGATATAAACAAGGATTTAGCAAAAACCTTAGATACAAAAGTTTTTAAAATCCCTGACTATGATATAAAATATTAATTTACTTGGGGATATCTTACTCACTTGTAAATTTTATTCAACAATAATTAACAATCAATTGGTTGATATTATCTTTAATCAGGACAGGTAAAATGTTTTTAACATTATAAACACAAAAAATACATCGTAGCAATTACTTTAAAAATTCAAGATTCCGTTTTAAGCCTTCAAACCCGGTTCGCTGAACAGGTGAGTTTTTAAATATCTTTTTAAATCTTGTTTTATCCAGTTTTTCCCAATCCTCTTTTTTGAGATATAGAAGTTCTTCAGTGAGTTTAAATTGAGGGTTATTATGTGGCCTTGCTTTTGAGTTCCAGGGGCAAACATCCTGGCATATATCACATCCAAAAATCCAATCGTTCCATTTTCCTTTAAATTCCGATGGAAGTTCTCCTTTTTTCTCAATGGTTAGATAAGAAATGCATTTTCGGGCATCTAACTGATAAGGCTTCAGTGCACCTGTCGGGCATGCATCAATACATTTGGTGCAATTACCACAAAGATCTTTTTGTGGCCATCCGGAATAATCCAATGCTAAATCAATAATTAACTCACCAATAAAAACAAAAGAACCAAATGACTTTGATATTAGATTGGTATTTTTCCCCATCCATCCCAAACCGGCTTTTGCAGCCCACACTTTATCCATTACAGGAGCTGAGTCGACAAATGCTCTGCCATTCGTTTCATGAATTTCATTATTTATAAAGGCATAAAGTTGATGTAGTTTTTCTTTGAGCACATAATGATAATCTTTCCCATATGCGTATTTTGAAATTTGATGAGTATCCTTTTTTTGTTGTTCTTTAGGATAATAATTATATAAAACAGAAATAACGGATTTTGCTCCTTCGACCAGTTTCCTGGGATCGACTCGTTTTTCGAAATGGTTTTCCATGTATTGCATTTCTCCATGGAAACCTTTGTCAATCCATTCTTTTAATTGTTTAGATTCCTTTTCGAGACACTCAGCTTTGGAGATACCAATTGCCGAAAAGCCTAACTCAAGAGCTTTTTGCTTTATTTTCCGGGTATTTAAAATGATATGATTCATTGAATAGCTACCAATACACTAAATCCCGAAGATACACAAAATACGGGAATCATTTTTAAGCAAAAAAAGGCATTTGATAATACGGAGATATTTTACAATGGGAATAACTACAATAAACCTAAATCCAGCATCGCTTCTTCGCTCATCATGCTTTTATCCCAGGGCGGATCAAAAACGAGGTTTATTTTTGCTTCTTTGACCTCTTTTATGGCATTGATTTTTTCATGTACTTCGTTCAGTAACTGGTCGGCCATTGGACAGTTGGGTGCTGTCAGGGTCATTTTTATTTCAACCTTATTGTCATCATCAACATCAATGGCATAAATTAATCCCAGATCGTAAATATCTACCGGAATTTCCGGGTCGTATATTGTTTTTAATGTTTTAACAATTTCAGCCTCTAAAGCCATTAAATTATTTTCTTCCATCATAAATCTCCTTTATTGATTCATCTTTGCATTGAATGCCATTGCATACAACTTCATTTGCTTAACCATTGCCAATAAACCATTTGAGCGTGTGGGCGAAAGATTTTGTTGCAACCCGATTTTATCAATAAAATATAAATCGGCATTCATAATTTCCTGAGGTTTCAATCCGCTTAAAACACGAACTAAAAGAGCTGCAATGCCTTTGGTTATAATGGCATCACTGTCGGCTGTAAATTTCACTTTATCTCCGTCCATCTCTGCATAAAGCCAAACCTTCGACTGGCATCCCTCAATCAAATACTCTTTCGTTTTATATTTGGGATCTATCACCGGAAGGTCTTTACTCAATTCAATCAAATAGTTGTATTTATCCATCCAGTCATCAAAAACTGAAAATTCTTCAATAATTTCGTCTTGTCTTTCTTGTAAAGTCATAATATTATTACAATTTAACCAAACATTTGTTTAACCGTATTTAAAGCTTCGTATAAGCGGTCTATTTCTTCTTTCGTATTATAAAAAGCAAACGATGCGCGAATGGTACCTTCAATATGAAAACGATCCATTACAGGTTCGGCACAATGATGCCCGGTGCGTACGGCAACACCCATTTTATCAATAACCATTCCGGCATCGTAATGATGAATATTCTCTAAAATAAAAGATATAACACTTATTTTTTTAGCTGAAGTGCCAATGATTTTTAGTCCTTCAATAGCATTTAATTTTTGGGTAGCATATTCCAGTAATTCTTTTTCATACGCTGCGATATTTTCTAACCCAATGTCCTGAATATATTCAATGGCTTTAGCCATCCCAATTGCTCCTACATAATTAGGTGTACCGGCTTCGAACTTAAAAGGGAGCTCGTTAAAGGTTGTTTTTTCAAACGTAACATTTTTAATCATCTCACCACCGGTCATAAATGGTGGTAGTTCGTTCAACCACTTTTCTTTTCCGTATAAAACACCAATGCCATTGGGCCCGTAAATTTTATGCCCGGAAAAAACAAAGAAATCACAATCCAGCTTCTGAACATCTACGTTACCATGTTGTACGCTTTGTGCACCATCAATTAAAACAGGAATATCCTTTTGGTGGGCAATATCAATCATTTTTTTCACATCATTTATCGTGCCTATTGCATTCGATACATGATTTACAGCTATCAGTTTTGTTTTGGATGAAATAAGTTTCTCATATTCATCCAGCAACAACTCACCTTTATCATTAATAGGAATTATTTTCAACGAAGCATTCTTGCGCTCGCATAACATTTGCCATGGAACAATATTGGCATGATGCTCCAGGGTAGAAATAATAATCTCATCGCCTTCATGAATATACTTTTCGCCAAATGAGTAAGCAATGGTATTTATCGATTCTGTAGTACCACTGGTAAAGATAACTTCGTGGTCGTGTGCAGCATGAATAAATTGCTGAACCACCTTGCGGGCATCTTCATATCGCTGAGTTAACTGCTCACTTAAGAAATGTACACCACGATGAATATTTGCGTTCTCCTGTGAGTAAATTTTAGCTACCTCATCGATGACAACTTTGGGCTTTTGTGTAGTCGCTCCATTATCAAAATATACTAACGGCTTTTGATAAACCTGTTGATTTAAAATAGGAAATTCACTCCTTACTTTTTTGCTATCAATACGCACAATAATAAAGATTTTAAATTATTTACAATTCATCTGGCAAAAATTACAACGCGATAATTCTCCACGTAACCGTTTATCAACCAATTCATGGATACGCTCCTGAAGTGCAGGAACGGTAATTTTTTGAATCACTTCGTGTGCAAAAGCATACATTAACAGTAGCTTTGCTTCTTTTTCATTAATTCCCCTCGAACGCAGATAAAACAACGCATCCATATCTAATTGTCCCACCGTAGCTCCATGGCTACATTTAACATCATCGGCATAAATAATCAGCGTAGGTTTGGTGTTAATGGTTGCATCATCAGTCAGCAAAATATTGTTGTTTGACTGGTATGCCTGTGTTTTTTGAGCATCTTCGCGAACCAGCACTTTACCGTTAAATGCTCCGGTGGCATAATCGTCTAATACCCCTTTAAATAGTTGATTACTGGTACAGTTGGGTTTGGCATGATCGATAAATACGTGGTTGTCGATATGTTGTCCCTTATCGGTTAAATACAATCCAAGCGTATGGTTGTCGCAGCCTTCGCCATTTAACAGAGCATGAATATTATTACGAATCAATCCGCCATGCAATGAAATCGTGTCGGCATTTACGCGGCTATCTTTTTCCTGGTGGAAATATAAATGTGATATCTGTTTGGAACCATTATGCTCGTTTTGTATCCTTGAAAAATCCAGAGATGCATTTTTGTTGACAAAAATCTCTGATACAGAGTTGGTTAAAAAATTAGAAGTAGATAATGTGTGGTCACAAACTACTAACGATGCGTGACTGTTTTCTTCTAAGATAAACAGGTTGCGGTGTTGTGTCATCCCATCCTCATTATCTATCAAAAGATTAATAATCTGTATTGGTTTTTCAATAACTACCCCTTTAGGAACATATAAAAAGATCCCGTCTTTTACAAAAGCTGTATTTAAAGCAACCAAACCTTCTTTCTCATTATCTGCGTATTGGTTAAAATGCTTTTTTACCAACTCGGGATACTCTTCGGTTGCTTTTTGAAAACTACCAATAACAACTCCTCCGGGCAACTCAGCTAATTGCTTTTCGCGATTATAATACCATCCGTTCAGCAGAATAATAACCTCTGTGTTCAAATCAGGAACGTCACAATGAAAAATATCGTCCACATTAAATTCAATGTTTTTGGGTGACAAATAAGTTTTTAGCCCGTTATTAAACAATGATTGAATATCGGTATACTTATAATCTTCGTTCTTTTTATCAGGAAATCCCAGTTTTTTAAAGTTTTGGAATGCCTCATCCCTGATTTGGTTGATATAATCGGTTGATCCGTTTCTTAAGGTGTTGCGATTATTGTTATATAATTCAACAAATTTTTCTTTTACTTCTATCTCTGTTGTTTCTAAGCTCATTGATTTGCTTTTTTTAAAATCCGAAAAAACCGGTTTATTTAACAACTACATTCTTTTTAAGCCATTCGTACCCTTTTTCTTCCAACTCCAAAGCCAGATTTTTATCGCCTGATTTTACAATCTTACCATCGTATAGTACATGTACAAAATCAGGAACAATATAATCAAGCAGTCGTTGATAATGTGTAATAACAATGGTTGCATTTTCTGGTGATTTTAATTTATTCACTCCATTTGCCACAACACGCAATGCATCGATATCCAGGCCGGAATCTGTTTCATCCAGAATAGAAAGCTTAGGTTCAAGCATGGCCATCTGGAAAATCTCATTCCTTTTCTTTTCTCCTCCGGAGAAACCTTCGTTCACCGAACGATTTGCCAAACCGGCATCCAGTTCGACAAGCTCTTTTTTTTCACGCATCAACTTTAGAAAATCAGATGATGATAACGGATCCAGTCCTTTATGTTTTCGCTGCTCATTTACAGCTGTTTTCATAAAGTTTACCATACTAACACCCGGAATTTCTATTGGGTATTGAAAACCTAAGAATATACCCTCACTGGCACGTTCTTCAGGTGATAATTCAAATAAATCTTTCCCTTGATAATCAATTTCTCCCTGAGTAACTTCAAACATTTCTTTTCCTGCAAGAACAGAAGCCAGGGTACTTTTCCCGGAACCATTGGGACCCATGATTGCATGAATTTCTCCTTTTTTAACCTGAAGGCTTACTCCTTTTAATATTTCCTTACCTTCTATTGATGCGTGTAAATTCTTTATCGTTAACATGATATATTTTAATTATATTTTTTGATTTTATTTTCCGTTTTTTAAAACTCTATCTTCATTATTTACTCCTGCCTGTTGGCAAGGGTTTACTATTTTATATCTTCTTTACAATTAACCAACACTGCCTTCCAAACTAATCTGAAGCAGCTTTTGGGCTTCAACAGCAAACTCCATGGGTAATTTATTCAATACCTCTTTAGCGTAACCATTTACTATTAAACCAATGGCATCTTCGGTTTTAATCCCCCGCTGATTACAATAAAATATCTGGTCTTCGCCAATTTTTGAAGTTGTTGCTTCGTGTTCAACAATCGAATCTTTGTTATCCACTTCCAAATAAGGAAAAGTATGTGCTCCGCATTTATCTCCCAGCAACAGACTGTCGCATTGAGAAAAATTACGTGCGTTGGTTGCATTTTTCACAACTTTCACCAATCCTCTATAACTGTTATTGCTAAAACCTGCAGATATCCCTTTGGAAACAATTGTACTCTTCGTGTTTTTACCAATATGAATCATTTTCGTTCCGGTATCGGCCTGCTGATGATTATTGGTAACAGCTACAGAATAAAATTCGCCAACCGAGTTATCGCCAATTAACAAACAACTTGGATATTTCCAGGTAATGGCAGAACCGGTTTCTACCTGTGTCCATGATATTTTAGAGTTATCACCGGCACATTTTCCACGCTTGGTCACAAAATTATAAATTCCACCTTTGCCATTCTTATCGCCTGGATACCAGTTTTGAACGGTAGAATATTTCACTTCGGCATTTTTATTGGCGATAATTTCAACAATGGCAGCGTGCAACTGATTTTCATCGCGCATTGGTGCAGTACATCCTTCCAGATAACTCACATACGAATCATCTTCGGCTACAATTAATGTTCTTTCGAATTGTCCGGTATTAGCAGCATTTATTCTAAAATAGGTTGACAGCTCCATGGGGCATTTTACTCCTTTTGGAATGTAACAAAACGAGCCATCACTGAATACTGCCGAGTTTAAGGCGGCAAAATAATTATCGGTGTAAGGAACTACGGAGCCCATATATTTTTTTACTAAATCGGGGTGTTCCTGAACCGCTTCGCTAAATGAACAAAAAATAATGCCCAGTTCGGCTAAATTTTCTTTAAAGGTAGTTTTAACCGAAACACTGTCCATTACAGCATCTACGGCAACACCCGCTAATCTTTTTTGCTCGTCGAGCGGGATCCCCAGCTTATCGAAAGTGGCCTTTAATTCAGGATCAACATCATCAAGATTTTTGGGGCCATCAGCTTTTCTTTTGGGTGCTGAATAATAAATAATATCCTGGTAGTTAATTTTCGGAATCATTAAATGGGCCCATTCAGGCATTTTCATTTTTTTCCAGTGCCTGAATGCTTTTAACCGAAACTCAAGCATAAATTCGGGTTCGTTTTTTTTCTGCGATATTAACCGGACCACATCCTCATTCAATCCTTTAGGGATCGACTCTGCTTCAACATCCGTAACAAAACCGTATTTATATTCTCCCTGCGTTACTTCATTTAATATTTTATCTTGATCTTTTTCCATAACTTTGCAAAATGTCTATCAACTATTAACAGATCTAATTTTATATAGATTAATTCTAAATTGGGTACAAATATATTTAAAATCTAACAACTAATAAAACAAGATTGTTTAATCTTTTTTTTAAATGATAAATATCAATTTAACATATGAATGATAAAGAGAAAAAATTAACAGAGATAGCTGAATTAGGAGAGTTTGGATTAATCGATCAGATTACTGAAAATGTAAAAATTAAACACAAAAACACCTTAAAAGGGATAGGCGATGATGCAGCTGTAATCGATTATGGAGATAAATGTGCTGTAGTAACTACGGACTTACTTATTGAAGGCATCCATTTTAACTTAATCTACACCCCATTAAAGCATTTAGGCTATAAAGCTGTGGTTGTTAACTTATCTGACGTTTACGCCATGAATGCCACCCCTAAACAAATAACCGTTTCTTTGGCTATATCAAAAAAATTTGCTGTTGATCATATCGAAGAGATTTACGAAGGAATAGAGCTCGCCTGTGAAGTTTATAATGTTGATTTAGTAGGCGGAGACACTTCGTCCTCTTTAACAGGACTTGCCATAAGTGTAACAGCCATTGGAGAAGCTAATAATGAAGATATTGTCTACCGGAGCACAGCCCAAAACACGGACATCATTTGTGTTACAGGAAATCTCGGAGCTGCATATATGGGATTACAATTATTAGAAAGAGAAAAAGAGGTTTTTACGGCTAACCCCGGGACCCAACCCAAGCTCGAAGGTTATGATTATATTCTCCAACGACAATTAAAACCCGAGGCCAGAAAAGATATTGTTGATCTGTTGAACGAAATAAAAGTAAAACCAACAGCTATGATCGACATTTCAGATGGACTATCTTCGGAGTTATTGCATATTTGTAAAAATTCGAATGTGGGTTGCAAAATCTTTCAGGATAAAATACCGATAGATATAAATACAGAAAAGATGGCTGAGGAGTTTAAAATCGAGCCCTTAATTTCTGCATTAAACGGGGGCGAAGATTATGAGCTTTTGTTTACCGTAAATGTAAATGATTTTGAAAAAATTAAAGATCATGCGCTTATTCATCCCATAGGACATATAACGGACAAAAAAAATGGAGCAGTATTAATTACGAATGCCGGACAGGCTATTCCACTGCAAGCACAAGGGTGGAATCCTCTAAAAAAAGATGAAAAATAAAAGAATAAAAAATCCGAAGCCAAAAACTTCGGATTTTTTATTTATTGTAATTTGTTTTTATTGTCCGTTGTATCCTCTTACGATTCCTCGTTGAGAGTTTTTAATAAACTCAAGGACATAATCTTTTTCTTCAGTATCACTCATTTCCTGTTCAATATTCTTTAGTGCCTGAGTAACATTTTGTTCTTTAACGTAAATCTCGCGATAAATACTTTGAATTTGACTAATAGTCTCGGGTGAAAAACCTCTTCGTCGAAGTCCGACAGAGTTTATTCCAACATAGGATAAAGGTTCGCGTGCTACGGTAATATAAGGAGGAATATCTTTTCTAACCAGAGAACCTCCTGAAATCATAACATGACCGCCAATGTGCACAAACTGGTGAATTTGCACATCGCCGCTAATTACGGCAAAATCATCAATTACAATTTCCCCTGCAACATTGGTACTATTGGATATAATAATATTATTGCCCAACGCGCAATCGTGTCCAACATGAACATAAGCCATTAAAAGACAATTGTTTCCAACAACGGTTTTTCCTTTCGAAGCAGTTCCCCGGTTAACGGTAACACACTCGCGGAGGGTTGTATTATCCCCTATTTCTGTTATAGTTTCTTCGCCTTTAAATTTTAAATCCTGTGGGATAGCAGAAACAACTGCACCAGGAAAGATTTTACAGTTTTTCCCAATTCGGGCCCCTGCCATTATGGTTGCATTAGGACCAATCCATGTTCCGTCACCAATTTCAACGTTTTTATCAATCCAGGCAAATGCTTCGATTTTTACATTTTTACCGATTTTCGCTTCTGGATGTATATATGCTAAATCTCGATTCATTCTTTATTTAATTTTTGAAACTTGTGCCATTAATTCACCTTCCATTACCAAATCATTACCAACAAATGCCTGTCCAAACATGTGAACCAGACCTCTACGGATAGGAGTAAGTAATTCCAGTCTGAAAATAATCGTGTCTCCCGGAATTACTTTTCGTTTAAACCTAACCTTATCAATTTTTAAAAACAGGGTTTGGTAATTTTCCGGATCGTCGACCTGACTTAACGCCAGGATTCCTCCAACCTGAGCCATAGCTTCCACTTGTAATACACCAGGCATAATGGGTTCATCAGGGAAGTGTCCCATAAAAAAGTATTCGTTCAGGGTAACATTTTTAATTCCAATGACTGATTTTTCATTAAGCTCTGTTATTTTATCAATAAGTAAAAACGGATAACGATGGGGCAACAACTTTTTTATCTGATTGATATCATATAAAGGTTCTTTGGCCGGGTCATATTTAGGAATAGAAACTCTTGACAACTCTTTTTTTATGGTTTCTTTAATAATTTTAGCAAACTGTGTATTTGAATAGTGTCCCGGGCGAGATGCAACAATTTTTCCCAATACAGGTTGTCCTATAAGGGACAAATCGCCAAGCACATCAAGTAACTTATGTCTTGCCGGTTCGTTACTAAATCGTAAATCAACATTATTTAAAATGCCTTCTTTAACTTTTACATGTGGTTTGTTAAACAAGTCGGCCATT